>DASSXJ010000214.1 GCA_035703895.1 bacterium
ATCAAGTTCCGCTACCCTGGAATCTGGCTCTTCCATTGCCACGTGGTCAACCACGCGGACGCCGGCATGGTCGGGGTCTTTATCGTAGAAAAGTAACGGCCCCCTGCTCGGGCGTCCGTCTTCGGCGGGGTAGAACCGCACGTCGTGACGAGACGTATGATGGGACGGAACGTATCGATCGGTTTGGTCCGGACGGAAGAATCCGAAGGGAGGCATGATGCGAAGCGCACAGCGAGTTATGGGAGTCGCACTCCTGGTCGGAGTGCTCGGCGTTCTCGGAGCCGCCGCGCCCGGCCAGGGCGCCGTGGCGGCGCCATTTACGATCGTCGCGGCGCAGACCCCAGCCAACGGTGAGCAGAACTTCAACGGGGCCATCAAAGGACAGCTGGTCCTCACGGTGCCGCTCGGGGCCATGGTGCAGATCACCTTCAAGAACCAGGGAACGCTGCCCCATAGCCTGCAGATCATTCCGCCGACAAACCCGCTTCCCGCCACGGCGCTCAACGCTCCGGCCTTTCCCGGCGCGCAGATCAAGAATCCGCAAGTGGGGATCACGAAAGGGCAGACGGCTACCGTGCAGTTCACGGCGACCAAGGCGGGAAAGTATTTGATGATCTGCGGGTTTCCCGGGCATGCGCTGCTGGGCATGTACGCGAACTTCATCGTGGCGGACTCGCCCGCGGCGAAGCCTACCATCACGGTCAACAAGTAGGTGGCGAAAGCGAACTTCGCTCCAACCCATCGTGCTCCACGTTTTGGGCGGAAAGTATTTCGTGAGCCACCCGAGGGGTATCGCGGCGAACGCCGGCAAAGCCGCTACCGACTCGGGGTGCTGTCCGAGCGAAATATGTAATAGTACGTACATCCGATCTCATCATACGGGCGCCGCGCACCCATGGAAAGAGGGTTGGTCTTCACTACATCGATATTTCAAACCATCAGCAGTTCGATCTTATCGTAGAACTACAAATAAGATGGCCCTTTCCAACTGCCACTGTCGGCGGAAAGGGCCCCAAAAATTCTTAAGCGAAGGTCAAACTGCGGAAGTTGGGTTAGTACGCAAGAATACCGGTAGGAGGGGTCCGCACAAAGGTCCGCACAAATCGGGCTAGAGTGGGACGAATGGCCAAGCTGTTAGGAACTGAAGTATCGCGTGCATTTCGACAGATGGTTCTTACCTACGTATCGTCGTAGCGGTCATATCCCGAAGGATCCTTCACGATCTTTGCAGGTTTCTCGCCGCGCACCTTTTTCAGGAGGTCGAGGGCGTTCCGCCTCGCTTCGTCGCTGCTCTGCTCCATGGATTTGCCGGCCTCTTCGAAGGTCTTGTTGGTGAGCGACTTCCCCTCTGGTTCGGCTCCGGCGTGTCCCATTCCCATGGGGTTATCGGGCATCTTGCATCCGCAGTTGTAGCACATAGCTCTGCTCACCCCAGGTCTTATCAGCATCTCCCGCATCGCCGCTCATTTTGTCGTGCCTATTACTGAAACTTGTCCGGGAATTGCTTTGCGATTCCATCGGCCAGCGCATCGCCAAGCGTGTAGACGTGCTTCACCATCGGGTCCCACATATCCGCCTCGGCCGACCAATCCTTCTTCGCTGTTGCATCGATGGACATGATATGCTGTTGCGCGTGTGTCACCAGAAGCCCGTACACCGTCGCTTTCGGCAAGTTCGGGTTTGCTGAACTTACGAACGCGGCGATCTCGTTGGCATTTTTTGTCAGCCTGTCCCCAGCAGCCTTCTTGAGCGTGGCGCTGCCTTTGAAACCATTGGCGAAGGCGGCATTCATGTACGCCTTCACGGCCGCATAATGTCCTGTAAAGAGCGTGGCGAATTTCTCGCCCGCCGCCTGGCCATAGAGGGGAGCGATAGAGAGTCCTATGGCCTTGGCATTCTTTAGGCCGTACTCGTCCGCCTCACTTGCTGCGGCTTTTTCGCCGAGCCTCGTCGAGATCACGAGGTCTCTCACCCAGAAGATATGGTTGATGTACAGGTCGCGCTGGGTCATTTTGAGCTCGGCTACCTTAGCGGGATTGGGCATCGCCGCTTGACTCCGCACAGGGGGGACGGTCCAGGTGAAAAAGATGCTGATCACCACGAGGGCGCTCAGAATAGACCGCATCATCCGCAGCATGTTCATCCTCCTCTTTGGCGCATAGGTCTGTCCTGGTAATCTACTACTCTGCCACTGTCACGATTCTGTCAAATTGGCAGATTATATGTGACGTTTGGGGCTCCGCCGGCTTGGGTACGAGACGCCGCCCTCCATGCGCGTTCGCCATTCAGCGGAACCCAACGACAATCGGGCCTTGTTCGGAGCATGAATCAGGTGTCGGGCTGATGTTGCGATAGGCGGAAGGATGCTATAAACGTATTGGAAGTCATCGAGGGGGCCTCGAGCGCGAGACCCGGGACCGGGCCAGGGGACTGACCACCGGGGTACGGCCGAGGCCCTCCTGATGCTTGGCGCGTCGGCGCTCGCGGGTGCCGGAGATCAACTGGGTTTTGTGTGCACGAACGGGATTAGAGTCGGATCGTCAGGCGGGCGTGAAACGTCTCGCCCGTTCGCGTTGTTGCAGCGATCTCCAGTTGCCACTCTCCAGGCCCGAACTCGGCTCCTGAGGAGAAGTGGCCCGGCCCCTCTTGGAGCGCGGGGAGGGCCTTGGATGGCTGACCAACGCGACCGGCAGTGATCTCGGGAGCACGCGCAAGGATCAGTTCGTGCCCCTGAGCATCAACGAAGGTCCCGTGCACCGTATTGAACCCTGCCTTGCCCGGATCGAGATAGAGGCCGAGCGTCCGGCCGCCCGAGAGGTCGATGTTGTACACAGGGGGCTTGCCGGGAGCGTGAATGGTCCGCACGGTTTGGGGCGCACGCCGAGCAGCTAGCTCGAGGGGGACCTCTACTGATTGGCTCTGGCGCTCGACAAGGACAACGACTGACCAGCGGCCTTCGAGCGAGAGGTTGGACCCCTTCCCTTGATAGAGGCCGTCCGCCTCGCGTGACAGGGGCAAGCTTGACGGTCCAATATCTACACGGTCGGGCTTTATGAACCGAAGGGTGACGCGGTCGGCGGCCACCGGCCGTTGAGTATCGTAGTCCGTGACCGCGGCGGTGAATCGGTTGATCCCCGGGAGCCCGGGCGTGACCGTCAGACGGACGCGCACCGAGGTGGCATAGTCACTGCCCGCCGCGGAGACTGCCGGTGCAGGCATGATTGCCTCCCGCGTTGCGCTTGGAAGGGCCAAGCCCGTCAGGAAAGCCGTCACAGCGAGCGCGCCGACGACAACCCCGATCTCGGTCCCGACCAGAAGGTAGAGGGCACGAACGTCCCTCCACGCGCCGATCAGAGTCCGGCGCCGGCTGAATGCTCCGAGCAGCGCGAGGACGGCGAAAAGACCAGCCTTCAGCAACACAAGTTTACCGAACGTTGTCGACAGTAACGCCGGCCAGGTCCCCACCTCGTCAACCGCACGGAGCGCGCCCGTGACGCCGACCGTGCCGAGGGCGGCTGCCGCCCCCATCGAGAGCCGATGGACAATGGTGGCACTGTGCTTGCCAGAGGCTGTCCGGGCAGTGAGCAACATGGCTCCCAAGGCTCCTACCCAGCCGCCAACACCGGCAAAATGCGCCCATTGTTCGAGGATGTTCCAGAAGCGCCGCAGGCCGGCACCGGCGCCGGCGTGCCCCGCAATGACCTGCGCCAGCATCGCGGCTGCTACTGACACTCCAAGCGCCACCGGAGCGTTCCACCGGAAGCTCCTGCTCCTTTGCCCCATGACGATGGCAAGCCCTGCTGCCGCTAGGGGGACGGCCCTCCACCATAGCGCGTGGCCCAGGGGCGTCCGCAACAGGCGGTCGATCCCCGCTCCGGCATCCCGAGCCTGTGCGATGCTTAAGAGAACCAGACCGACCGCGGCGGCGGCCCAGAGCGTCCATGCATGCGCCCGAAGCCCTATGGGCGCCGCCCGTGTCGCCGCGCCAGTGACCGCGGTCGCCAGGAGGCCGCTAAGGCCCACGTACAGCAACAAACGGCTGACAACATACAGCGGCGATGGCGGCGGATTCAGCGCCTGCGGCAGTGAAGAGCTGGAAGGGGCAACGCCCACTCCGAAGCTGAACGCGCCTCCGGCGACATGGCCATCGACGCGTGAGACGGTGCGCCAGCTGACGGTGTAGACGCCCTGAGGGAGGCCCAGGAGGGGCAGGCGCAGCTCGAGTGGCTGGCCGCGCACAGGTTGGGCGCCGCGATCCTCCACCGAACGCCCGGTACTGTCGAGCACATGGATGACGGACAGTGCCGGTTCGGGTGGCTCAGTGAAGATGAGGATGATGACATCGGGGACGCGCTCAAGCGCCACGCCATTTTCCGGGACGGAGCGCTGGAGCAGCGCGTGAGCTACGACGTTCCTAGAGAATGCGCAGAGGAGAAGGGCCAGCGCGGTGACCGCGACGTATCGTGCCGGCCGCCAGCACCGCCCAAAAACGAACACGCTACGAGGATCCCAAGCGCGTCAACACGTTGCCCCACCGAGATTCGAGACGCAGCATAAGCTCCTACGACCAGTAGCTCACCGATACGGTAGCATCCAATGCAGGCAAGGGCAATGTTGATGAATATGGGCCGGGTCAACAAGAGTCAGCGGCGGATCGAAGCGGATGGGAGCGGTTCTGCCGGCTGAATCAACGCCCGCGCAGCGTTGCTGTGCGGAGCGGCGACTCCCCCGGGCGGGGATCGGGTCCGCACACGACAGGGATACAGCGGCCACCCGATGGCGTCTGATAGCTATCCCCGTTACGCTAATAACGTCGACCAACGTCCTAGCGAGCAGGAGGCACGACATGCACATACATCGGCAGCGCCCGGGACGGTGGATTATCCCGGCGCTGGTCGTATCAGGGGTGGTGGGGTTCCTCTCGCTGCCCGGCACGCCGCTCGGGGCAGCGCAGAATGGAGAGGGCGGTTTCTACGACGCGGCGGTCCCGCCGGCGGGGAGCCAGCACGTCAGGCAGGTTACGGTCGTCGCCCGGGACGCAGTCCAGGAGATCGCAACCGGGGTCAAGGTCCCCCTATGGACGTTCAACGGGTCGGTGCCCGCCCCCATCATTCATGTGCGCCAGGGCGATGAGGTGCACGTGATCTTCGAGAATAAGACGCCGCTCGCACACTCGATCGACTTCCACGCGGCGACGACTCCGTGGAACGTTTGGTATCAGCCCGTGCTCCCCGGCAAGTCGCTGGCGTTCAATTTCGTTGCCAAGTACCCGGGGGTGTTCATGTTCCACTGCGGGACGCCGCCCGCGTTCATGCACATCAGCAGCGGGATGTACGGAGCGATCATCGTGGATCCGACGACACCGCTGCCGCCCGCCAAGGAGTTCGCGCTGGTGGAGAGCGAGTTCTACGTTCACCAGGGCGCCAACAACACGTATCAACCTGATGTCCAGAAGGTCCTCGATGTCAAGCCGGACTATGTGGTCTTCAACGGTGTGGCCGATCAGTACCAGGGACATCCGCTGGTCGTGAAGGCGGGCCAGCGGATCCGGTTGTACGTTCTGAACGCGGGGCCAACGTTGTTTTCCGCGTTTCACGTGATCGGCTGGGTCTTCGACAAAGTGTACGTCGACGGCAACCCAGCAAACGCGCTCCAGGGCATCCAGACCTATCAGATCCCGCCCGGCGGCGGCGCGACGTTTGAATTGACGATTACGCAACCAGGGCTGTACCCGTTTGTCACCCACGCCTTCGCCTTCACGGGGAAGGGTGCTGTGGGCGTCATCAAGGTCGTGCCGGCGAAGTAGCGGCGCGTCCCGAGGATCGAGACGATTCTTGCGGGGGAACCCGGGAGTGGGCCCAGCGAAACTGACCGACGGGTCATCCGCCGGGTCCCCGGGGCGGCCCGCCGACATGTAGCTTGCGTTCGTGATCGCCGTAGCCTCTACCGCACTCGATCGTAGCGTGTGCGAGGGGCCAAGCAGCATTGTCTCGTGTTTGGTTCGGCGGGGTGCAATCATTTCATTGCTTCGGTCGCGAAGACGTTAACTGGCTCGCCCGGTCGCTCTTGCGGCGTTCGGTCACGGACGCGGAGGTGCCCCTGCTGAGCGGGTCCAGTTCCGAGGACGCTCCGCCACCCCGTGTCGGCCCCGGCGCCTATGCAGCCGCCGCTGGCCCACTCGCCTTCACCTTTGGCAGCTGGTTCACCTGGACGGCGGTGGGCGTCGCCTTTCCCGTACTTGGCCTCTTCCTTATCGCTTCGGCTGGGTCGCTGGCCGCAGCTACCTACGAGACGCTCCCGGTATTGGCGACCACGCACATCGCGACCCTCGGATGGGTAACGTTGACGATTATGGGAGGGGCCATGCAGATGGCCCCAGCGCTGCTCGGGGCGAGGGTGCGCGGAGAGCGCCTGGTGCCGGGGCAGTACGGCCTCTTCGCGTTCAGCGTGCTCGTCATGCTCGCGGGATTTCTGCGGGGGCAGTTTGTGGTCGTCGCGGCTGGCGGGGCGGGCGTCAACCTGGCCTCCTGGTGGTTCATCGCCATCATCGCCTCGACGATCGCCGCGGCCGGTGAGAAGCGTTCCGTGGTGAGCCCCCACATCCCAGTGGCGGTTCTCTGCTTTGCCCTCGTCCTGCTCTGGGGGACGCTCCTCGCTGCGAACCTCCGCTGGGCCTTCTGGCCGGCGCTTTTCATCGGCCACCGCGGGCTCATCATCCATCTGACTCTGGGCCTCGGGGGCTGGTTCGGGCTGATGGTCGTCGGGACGTTTTACCGGCTGGTGCCGATCATGCACGGTGCGCGGGTCGCCAGCGCCCGCCGGGGATGGGCGATCCTCTACCTCGGTGTTCTGGCGGTTGCCGGGGCCCTCGGAGGCGTCGGGTCAGGGGCGGTGTGGATGCTCCACGCCGCGGCACTGCTCGCGGCCGGTGGGCTCGTGTTATTCGCGTCAGAGGTGCTTCACGTGCTTGCCCACCGGCGCAGCCGGGCGCCGGATCTGAACGTTTCGCACTGGTACGCCGTCGTCGCCTACTCCGCGGCTCTGGCCTGTGCCGGCGTCGGGTGGGGGGCGGGATGGCTCCAAAGCGATCCTGCATCTCGCCTCGGGGAGTGCGTGGTGGTGTTGTTTCTTCTCGGATGGGTAACCCAGGCGATCCTCGGGCAGCTGTATAAGGTGACCCCGTTTCTGATGTGGTACTACCGCGCCACCATCCCGGACGTGGCGGCGATTCCCCGACAGCCCGCGCCCTACAATCCTCGCCCGGGCCGCGTCGCACTGGTCCTCAGCAACGCTGGTGTCGCCTGCCTCGTCGGCGGCATATGGACGGGAGCCGCCGGACTGGCGGTTGTGGGAGCTGTCCAGTGGGCTACCGCGGCCCTGATCGTCACCTATATGCTCGCCTACCGGTGGATTCCGTCAGCCATCTCGGGAGCACTCGTTTTCGAGTGGCGCTGGCGAATCTCGTAGGGGGCGTGATGCTCCTCGTTGCCCTGAGACGCCCCGCCCACCGTGGGAGATTCGACCCGGGCCGGGCCTTCGATCAGCGCGTGCACCCCCCAGGCTCACTGTAATGCATTTGCCTCCGTGTCGCTCGAGTTACTCTACAAGTTCACGCCGGCCACCACTCTTGCATCGGGGGTCAGATGCCATAGCTTCATTCCGGGATGCGCTACCGTCTCGGCATACCGGGCATCTTCATCATCGTATCCTGCATAGTCCCCATCATCCCGCCCATATTCTCGAGATGACCCTGTAGGATCTTCAGATAGGTGTACATAGGGCGCTCCTGACCGGTGAGCAAGTCAGGGTTAATCTGTTCGAGCTGCTTCCGCAGGGCGGACACCGTGGCGTTCATCTGAGTCCGCTGCATCTGCATTTGTTGCATCATCTGCCCCATCTGCATCCCCTGCGGATTCATTGGCATTTGAGCGCGTAGCTGCGCCTGCGCGAGGGAGCCCGTCCACACCCCCACCAATATTGCCGTACCAAGGGCTAATATCAGCGCCGTCTTCCACGTTCTCATCTTCACCCCTCCTCTGATGACGGTTTCCACGCAATAGTACAACGCCAGGTGGCTTTGGGGCATCCTGCCATCACCCGACCTTAGCATCAATGCACAACCTGATAGCACTCGTCCCCGGACTTTCCTATAATCGATACTGGGATCTGTAGTGACCCCGAACGAATCGAGAGGATGCTTGATGCATTTAAGCCCATCGAATGTGTAGCCGCAACAGGTGATCGGTCGAAGCTCGAATCGGCGTAGGCGGGGATGAGGGATATGTTGAATGTGAAAGTGGTCTCTTGAGCATTGGGCATCTGGAGCGCAATTACGTTTGTCATCTGCGTGCTGTATGGTGTGGTGAGGCCGGAGACCCTTTCGGCGCACCAGTTTCTCGAGCAGCTGTTCCCGGGGTTCACATGGTTGACTTGGCGGGGGCTCTTGATCGGGGTAGGGGAGAGCATCCTGTATGGTCTCTACACCGGGGCGGTCTTCTCAGTGGTCTATAACTGGCTGAGCCATCGCCTGGAGACAGTGAAATAGTCGCTCTTCTTGCTGCGGCTCTCGCCAGAAAGGTGGCAGAGCATGAACCCAGACCGTCGCCGGCTATCGTTCGCCCTCATTTTGCTGGCGCTACTGGCCCTCATCAGTTTTAACGTCAGTAGCGGGATGTCCAATCCGAGCTGGTCTGGGGGCACGGCGTGCTGCGTCCTGGTGGGGGTGTTGCCGCCGTGGTTTGGTGGATCTCCCTGCTGACTCTTGTGAGTGCACTGATTGTAGGGGCGATTCTTCTGGTTGTTGCCACCAGAACAAGGAACCGGCTCAGCATAGGTTCGAGAAAGGGTGGGGCGTGATGGCCTCGCAAACACCGAGTGCTCATTCCATGCCCGCTGGTCTATCGCATGGACCAGAGGCGCACCACGAAACTGCCCATGTCATGTGCATGTGCGGGGAGTCGTGCCTCTCCTGCCAGGCGGCACAACTGGCCATCACATGCGGATGTACGTTTGAGGCCAAGCACCTTGAGTACGGCCTTGACGCGAAGACGGCAGCCCACGCCCATCACGAGGCCCATCATGGCATGACCGAGGCTCATGACCATGAGGCGATGATGACAGACCCTCGTATGGCTCGGTTCATGGAAGCGGACATGCAAGGGCGGTTTCTGTGGTCGCTGGTGCTGACCATTCCAGCGGTGCTCTACTCTCCCCTCGGCCAGAACCTGCTTCGGCTGCGGCTGCCGGAACCGATCCCCATCAATTGGATCTTGTTCGTATTGACCACCCCGGTCGTCTTCTGGACCGGCTCGATCTTCATCACTGGCGCCTACCAATCACTGCGTCAGCGCGCCCTCAACATGTCGGTGCTGATCGCCGTGGGAGTGCTGGCGGCTTATCTCTTCAGCGTGATCATCACCGTATTGAACGCCGGAGAGACCTTCTATGAAGCGGCCGCGATGCTGGTCACCTTTGTGCTCTTCGGCCACTGGATGGAGATGCGGTCCCGGCGAGGCACCTCAGACGCCCTGCAGGCTCTCTTCAACCTGGTGCCGCCGAAGGCCCGGGTGGTGCGCCACGGTCAGGTCGTGGAGATCCCGACCAGCGACATCCAGAAGGACGATGTCGTGGAGCTACGACCCGGCGACCGCGTGCCGGTCGATGGCGTGGTCGCCGAAGGCGAAACTGCGATCGACGAGTCCCTGGTGACCGGGGAGTCCATTCCCCTCATGAAGCGGCCGGGCGACCAGGTGATCGGGGGAAGCATCAACCAGTCGGGATCGGTTCGGTTCAAGGCGACCAAAGTGGGGGAGGAGACCGCACTCGCGCAGATCGTGAAGCTTGTCGAGGAGGCCCAGTCCTCCAAGGCCCCGGGCCAGCGTATCGCCGATCGGTGGGCCCAGTACCTGGTGATTCTGGCGGTCGGTGCCGGCATCGTCACCTTTGGTGTTTGGTTCGGGGTGATGCGGGAGTCGCTGCTCGTCGCACTCACCTTCGCGATCTCCGCCGTCGTGATCGCCTGCCCCGATGCGCTCGGCCTGGCGACTCCGACCGCCGTAGCCGTGGGCACGGGCATCGGCGCGCGCCACAACATCCTGATCAAGAACGCGGCGACGCTCGAGCAGGTCTCGCGCATTACCGCGGTGGTCATGGACAAGACTGGAACGCTGACCGAGGGACGCCCGCGACTCACCGACATCGTGGGGGTCAATGGCCTTCAGCCGGACGAGGTGCTCCGCTTCGCGGCCGCCGCCGAGGCACACTCGGGCCATCCGCTCAGCAAGGCGGTGCTCGAGGAGGCCGAGCGGCGAAAGCTCTCCGTCGACGGGGAGGTCACCGGATTCGAGAACCTCGCCGGTCACGGCGTCCGGGCGACGGTGTCCGGGCGGGAAGTCATGGTGGGGACCGCCAAGCTGATGCGGGACCATGGCATCGATCTGGCCCCCGTGCAGGCACACCTGGACCGGCTGCTCGCAGGCGGGAAGACAATCATGCTCGTGACCGTGGACGGCCGGATTGCCGGGGTAGCCGCCGCCGCGGACCCGGTCCGGGAGACGTCACGTCGCGCGGTGGAGGGCCTCCGCCAGCTCGGGATCGAGGTCGCGATGATCACCGGCGACAATCGTCAGACGGCGCAGGCGGTGGCGGGGCAACTAAGCATCCAGCGGGTCTTCGCCGAGGTGCTGCCCGAGCAGAAGGCCAACTATGTAAAGCAGCTTCAGCAGGAGGGCAAGTTTGTGGCCATGGTCGGAGACGGCGTGAACGACGCGCCGGCGCTGGCCCAGGCGGACATCGGCATCGCCATCGGCGCCGGCACTGATGTGGCGATCGAGACCGCAGAAGTGGTGCTGATGCGGTCCGACCCGGCGGACGTCCTCCGGGCCATCTATCTCTCCCGGGCGACGGTGACGAAGATGCGGCAGAATCTCTTCTGGGCGTCGTGCTACAATGTCCTCGCCATTCCAGTCGCGGCGGGGATCCTGTATCCGCGATTCGGCATCATGCTGCGCCCGGAGTGGTCGGCGCTCCTGATGTCGGCATCCTCGATTATCGTCGCGACCAACGCTGTGCTTCTGAAGAGCGCTGAGCGACACCTGACGAAGATGTGATTCCGAGTTCGGCTCAGGTCTTCACCCGCTCCCGGAATGCAGCGTACACCCGATGTCCCCGCATAATGCGGCGATCTATGATGGTCATGGTCCTGGAGGAGTGTAGTTTGAGATGAGGTGAGGAAAATGATGTGGCCACACGGATACGGTAGCGATTGGGGGTGGATGGTTGGAGGGTGGATCATGATGGTGGTGTTCTGGGGACTGGTCATCGTCGGCATCGTGGCCCTAGTTCGCGGTTTGAGTGATCGGGGTCCGTCTAATCAAACACGCCATCCCGAACACCTCATTGAGATTCTCCGGCGCCGCTATGCGGCGGGGGAACTGACGAAAGAGCAGTTCGAGGAGATGAAACGAAACGTGGCGTAAGAGATGGCGGGCCGTGGCCCTGCTCCGTGAGCATTTCCCGGACGTCAAGATCCGTGTCGTCAACGTCGTCGACCTGACGACGCTCCAGCCCCCGAGCGAGCACCCGCACGGCCTTTCGGAACGCGAGTTCGACTCAATGTTCACCACGGACAAGCCGGTTATCTTCGCGTAACAACGCACGCTTGGGTCGGAACTACAATTCACCGTGACGAGGGGGTTACCGATGGTGGAACAATTGCTTCCCATCAACATCTATCGAAGCAACACGAGGTTGATGGTTGCGACGCGAGCACCAGGACTGGAACCTGAAAACATTCGTATCGAATTGCAAGGACTGCGGCTCTCGGTCACAGGAGCCCTGAGAGGTCTGGGGCAGGCGAAGAAGCCGGGATACGTGCAACGAGAATGGTCGGTTGGTCCGTACCAGCGAACGGTGGACCTCCCTTCACCTGTGGATTCGACGAGAGCCAATGCCAGTTACGACAATGGGGTGTTGGTGCTGATCTTTCCGCTCTCGTCACAGCCGATCTCGGGGACCATGGCGCTGGTGAAAGTGGGTACGGCGAAGGGACAGCGTATCCGCCATGTCGGGAGGGACCTGCGGCCAAAATGAAGGTAATTGCCGGCGTTGCGCGGACGCTCCAAAGGAGCCGGTATTCCCGAAGCGCGTGGCGCCGAGATCGCGACTCTTATCAACGGTCCGCCCGCAGGCCACCGGTTCCGACAGGAGCGTCAGACGCAACCATGACTAGAAAGCCTTCCATCGACGGACTGTGGAAGTCAGTACGATCCGGCCAGCGTGCCTTTCGGTCCGGTCAGCTCTCGGGGCTTACCGAAGCAGCGCGGCGTTATCTTGAGCACGCGATTGCCCCCGGAGCACTGCTTGCGTCGGCGGTTCGCTTGCGGATGCACGGTGAAATCAAACTTGGGCGGTGGCATCCCTTTACGGCAGAGCAGGTCATCCATTGGGGCCATGGCATGATCTGGAGCGCCACGGTACGAATGAACGGCATGCCCATTCGCGGATTCGATCGCCTCGTGGACGGCGAAGGCGCCATGCGGTGGAAGCTCTTCGGGATTGTTCCCATTATGACGGCGTCCGGCCCCGATATTACTCGATCCGCAGCCGGTCGCGTCATGGCAGAGTCAGTTTGGTTGCCCTCTGTGCTCTGCGGTGATGACGCATCGTGGACGGCACAGGATTCCTTGCACCCGCACGCCCGGCTGACGGTGCAGGGCGAAACCGGGGAGCTCGCGTTCACGATCGACGATACGGGCGCGCTCAAAACCCTCCATCTGCCACGCTGGGGCAACCCTGGGGGAGCAGCATTCCACTATGTGGATTTCGGTGGTGTGGCGGAGGAAGAGGGGAGATTCGACGGCTACACTATTCCGACTCGGCTACGGGTCGGATGGTATGTCGGGACAGACCGGGTTGAGCCGGACGGCGAGTTTTTCAGAGTGACGATCGATGACGCTGCGTACCGGTAAACAGCCAAGGCAACTCGCTTGACCTCGAGGCTGCATTGAGACGGCCGACGACCGGCCCAGGGCAGCGTCACGCCGGTCTAGGGAATACAACGCCTCTTACGTATGGTACGATCAAAGCGACATGAGAGAAGAGACCGTACCGTGGCGATCATCCTGACCCCCGTGCGTCCGGTGACGGATGAGGAACTGCTCGAGCTCTCCCGGCGGAACCCCGGGTATCAGTTCGAACGCAGCGCGAAAGGGGAACTGGTCGTGACGCCCACGGGGAGCGAGGCGGGGCGGTTGGAGCAGGAACTGTCTCTCCAGCTGGGTGTCTGGACGAAGCGAGACGGGCGCGGGATCGCGTTCAGTCCGTCGACGGGATTCCGGCTCCCGGATGGCTCTCTTCTGTCGCCCGATGCTTCATGGATGCAACGCGACCGGTGGGAAGCGCTCACGGCCGAAGAGCGCCAGGGGTTCGCGCCGCTGTGCCCGGACGCCGTCTTCGAGATCCGGTCGGAGAGCGATCGGCTGGGCGAACTGCAGGCCAAGATGGCCGCTTACCTCAGGAACGGTGCGCGCTTGGCGGTGCTCATCGACCCTCAGGGCCGGACCGTCGAAATGTACCGCCCCGGCGAGCAGGCCCGAGCGTTCCGCGATGCGAGGACGGTGACGTTCGAGCCCGAGCTACCAGGGTTCGCGTTGGATCTCGGGGCCATCTACCCGTAGGGGACCAGCTGCGTCGCCGCAGTGAACACGCCCAGTACGAGCGCGAATCGGGGCGCGTTGGAACAGTATCGCCACAACGCTAGGAGACCGACGACTGCGGAACCAGCGCTGGCAAACGTCTTGACTATAAAACGCCGCCTTCTATATAAGTAGGGTGCACCGCACTTTTGCTGGGGTCCAGTCCGGACCCCTTTTCTCGTTTCATCCGGGGTGCTGATGGATCGGTGTGCGCTGTTCGTAGGCACGGAGCACCTCCTGGCAGAAGATGGCTCCGCTTGCCTGGGAATTGGGGAGAACCAGCCCGCATTAGACTGCGCGCCCTAGTGCGGCATTCAGTTGATCACCCGCAAGATATGTCCCCCAGCCCCGGCGAATGTGGTCCGAGTTCGGCTCTACCGTCAATGCGGGTCCTTTGTCATGATGTTGCCCACTGGGCAAGGATGTGCTGGGCCACTTTCAGGATGTCGCCATCAGGGATGTGAATGCATTCCAATCCTGCAGGCGGGTGGAGCCCCACGAAGAATCGCAGCGCAGCCGCGCGCAGCATGTCCACATCTCGGGATGAGTCGCCGACAGCAGCTGTCAGCTCGTCAGGCACGGCGAGTTCCGATGAAAGTGTTCGTACCCACGCAGCTTTATGCCGGGGCCAAATATGGTCGATTGTTCCATCTTCTCGGAGTCCAGTACCGAGGGTCCGAGACACCCCGAGCCGCGCCGCGAAACAGTCGACCCCGAAGCTCCATGTGATCGATGCAATGGCCACCTCCATCCCTGCCTCTCGCAAGCGCGCGACTCCCTCGAGTGCCCCAGGAGCCCACTTTGCCGCGTCCAAAGACATCAACAGGCATCCGCGCGAGATCCCATCATACCAACGCGCCATCTCAACGCGTGCCTGTGCAATATCCTGCTCTGCGTGTAACGATTCGAATGCCCGCATCTCGTCGGCGCGTCCGAGAGGGCCGGCGAGCAACTCGCAGACGGTTGGTCCGCGCAGGAGTGTGCCGTCGAGATCGAACACCACGAGACCGCGAGGTTTCACCATTTTCTTTGCAGCCATCCTAGTCGAGCCACTAGCTTGAGGTGCGGTATCTCTACACCGAGGAGGTTCGCCCCCTTGTGTGGCCGCCCTCCCAAGAGAACTCATCACCATAGATGACCCAAATAGGGGAGCATCGCTGTCGACGCGAAGACTGACCAGACTCCCGGCGCCCCCTCATGAGGAGGCAACGCACGATGGGGAGTTCCCACGAAGACCTGTCACCGCCTTGGGTGCCGGCCACGCAGTTCGGCGCGGTCATCTTCGACCTCTTCGGCACGTTAGTCCCCAACTTTTCCAAGCTCGAGCTGGAGCGTGTGCTGTGTGAGATGGCCACGCTGCTCGGCGCGCCTCCTCAACATGTTGTCCGTCTGTGGCTGGACACCTTCCCACAGCGCGCGGTTGGGACGTTTCCGACGATCGAAGTGAACATCGGCACATTTACCGCACGCTCGATGTGAGCGCCGAGGGAGGGCTCGTCTCCAGAGCGGCCGACCTCTGGCTCGCGCTCGAGCGTCGCGCCCTCATTCCGCGCGATGACACCATCGAGACGTTGTCCCGAGTCAGGGATGCGGGTCTGAAGATCGGGTTGATCAGCGATTGTTCTCACCCGCTGCCGGAGGTGTGGCCGGACACCCCATTCGCCCGCCTCATCGATGTGCCGGTCTTTTCTTGCGAGATCGGCGTGCGAAAGCCAGACCCGCGCATCTATCACCTGGCGTGCAAGCGGTTGGGCATCCCGCCGGAACATTGTCTCTACGTTGGCGACGGGGGGAGTCACGAACTCACGGGAGCCTCCAGAGCCGGCATGCGCGCGGTTCTCCTGCGTGCTCGTGAAGAAGAGCGACATCAGCCGGTGCGGTACAATGCGGACGTGTGGCATGGACCATCGGTGTCGACCCTGAGTGAGATCATTCGCCTCTTGTAGGGAGGAGTTGTCTGTCGAGGGCGTCGACGGTGCCGTCCTTGCCGGCACGCTCGCCCTTCCTGTGGGTGCGGGCGTCTCTCCTGCAGTGGTTGGCGTACATGCTCGGGTGGGGGGACACGCCAAACCCGCGGGCTCCAGCATCTTCAATCGCTGTTCCCACGGCATGGCATTGCCACCCTGACCTTCGACCGGCGCGGGGAGGGTGGGTCTACCGGTGCCCCCAAGGCTGCGTTCGAGGAGCTCGCTGGAGACGTCAATGCGTGGGTACATCGTCTCCACCAGCATCCCAAGATCGACGCTGCCCGGATCGGTCTGTTGGGCGTGAGCCAGGCAGGCTGGATCGCCCCGCTCGCCGCTGCTACAAATCCCGCGATCGCCTTCCTGATCGCTGTTTCACCATCCGGGGTGTCCCCGTCCGCCCAGATGACCTACGCGGCGGCCACACAGCTTCGAGAAGCTGGCTACCCCGAGTCCGTCATCGAGCAGGTCACCGCAATTCGGCTTCAGATCGATGAATGTTGCCGCGGGCGCGGTGCCCTCGACGAGACCCGGGCACTGATCGACGGCGTTCGCAGCGAACCCTGGTTCGCGAGCGCAAACCTGCCGAGTCCCACGAGTTCGGGGGGACAGTGGCGGCGCATCATGGATTTCGACGTCCGGCCGGCCCTCCGCCGGTTGAATTCCCATCCTCCTCGTCTTCGGCCAACGTGACCGTTGGGTCCCGATCGACATCTCGGCGGAGATATAGCGGTCATCTCTCAGGCCCGATGCCGATCTCACCATTGTGGATATCATCGGCACGGGACACTCGCCGACGCTGGCCCTCGATCCCCTCAATCTCAATGAGACGGGCCCCTTTGCGCCAGAGTATGAGCGCGTCCTTGTGTCCTGGTTGCGGGATCGGCTGGCTCCGGGAAAGGCGTGACGTGTCAATGGTGAGAGTCACGGAAGCGTCTCGCGGTGAGATTGGAGCCTTCTTGGAACGCGAGTGGACCGCCGGGAATGCGGATCGTTTCGCCGCGGCAGACTCACGACCACAGTGGGCATGGCGAGAGTATGGCCTTGCGGCATACGAGGACGGAGAGATGTTGGCGCAGCGGTGTTCCGTGTTCGGGGAGGGGTAGGGCACTTGAGCAATGTTTGGGATTTCAACCCGAACACGGCGCAGTCAAGGCATCGGTGGTGCTCTCGTGGAAGAATTCGTGCGACGCGCGCGAGATCTGAACTGTCATAAGTTGCGCGAAGAGGCGCAGGGCTCTTTCAGCGTGCGGCCTGTTCGTACACCTGCGCTAGCTGTGCCGAGGCCGGGCTGCTGATCTGGTCCGTGCCGGCTTCCAGGGCAGTGAACAGCACACGCTCGACGTCCGGCTCGTGCACATACAGCGTCCAGACGTCTACCAGCGCACCGGGCTTTCGCTCGTGAATGAATCGAATCGGGTTCACGCCGTCCGCCAGCGCCTGGAGCAAGAACTCCTTCCTGACATAGAACTCGCTGGCGCCGGGAACCAGATCGACCAGCACGTCCATCCGGTCCTCCAGGTACTCCCGTGGGGAGAGCAGCCTTCGGTATCCCAGCGGGTGATCGTCCATGTACCCGTAGGCGTTGATCCGGTGCGGCAGCCGCACCAGCCCGTCGACCGGGGCGTCGAGGTAGTAGGAGAAGTCCAGCCCGACGGCCAGCGCCGAATCCAGGCGTCGCAGGAGACGCAGGTTCCAGTCGCCCATGCAGCCGACGACCACCGAGATGTGCGGATTCTCGCGCATTGGCGCCATCGCCCGCAGCAGCAGACTCGCGACCTCGTGCGAGATCGGCTCGAGTTCCTTCAGATCCACCTGCACCTTCAATCGGCGATCGACCTCGCTCAGCACACCGATCACTTCGGTGAGCGTGGCCGTCGGCTCATCGCTGTCCCGCAGGCGCAGGCTCTTGAACTGCGCCTCCGTCACCTGGTGCAATGGACCCTTGCCGCTCGTCTCGCGTTCGAGCGTCGAGTCGTGGATCAACACGAATTTCTCGTCCCTGGTGAGCCCGACGTCGAACTCCACGACCTCGGCGCCGTCGTCGATCACGCGGCGGAGGGCCGCCAGCGAGTTTGGGGGATGAGGGTGGGCCCCGCTCAAGAGCCGGTGGTACTTGAGGAGGACCTTCCGGCCTTTGTAGATGAGATGGCCCCGCGGCATGGGGCTCATGTCTCGATGCGCTTTCCGGCTTGGTCGAAGAGGTGCACGCGGTCCCGATCATACCCGAGCCGCACCTCGGCCCCGAGTTGAGGCCGCGCGCCCGGATCGGCCAGCACCTTGAAGTCGATGTCGCCAAGCCGTAGCGTCACGAGCGTCTCCCGCCCCAGCGGCTCGATCACGACCACGCGGCCGGGGATCTCGCCGTCGAGCGTGACGTCCTCGGGGCGGATCCCCAGGAATCCCGGGCCATGGGGGGGTCTGCCAGGCACGGGAATATGCAGCCCATCCGCGGCGAAGTGGTTGTTCTCGAAGCGGCCTTCGAGCAGGTTCATCGGCGGGTGGCCGACGAACCGCGCGACAAACGCGTTGGCGGGGCGATAATAGAGCTCATCGGCCGTAGCAAACTGCTGCAGTTCGCCCATCGAGAACACTGCGACACGGTCGGCCATCGCCAGGGCCTCAGCCTGGTCGTGGGTCACCAGGATGCTGGTCACGCCCAGGCGCTGCTGTAGGCGCCGGATCTCTCCGCGGGCCTGAAGCCGGATCTGCGCGTCCAGGTTGGAGAGCGGCTCGTCCAACAGCAGCACCTGCGGTTCCTTGACCAGCGCGCGCGCCAGCGCCGCCCGCTGTTGCTGGCCGCCTGAAACCTGCGCCGGGCGCCGGTCGAGGATCTGCGCGATTCCCAGCAACGCAGCGGTCTGCTGCACCCTCTGATTGACCTCAGCCTGCGGCTTCCCCTTGAGCCTCAATGGAAAGGCGATGTTCTCGAAGAGCGCGAGGTGAGGGTACAACGCGTACGATTGGAAGACCATTCCGATATCGCGATCGCGGGGGTGCAGGTGGTCCACGCGACGTTCTCCAAAAAAAATCTGGCCCGCCGTCGGCCGGTAAATCCCGGCGACCATCAGCAGCGTCGTGGTCTTCCCGCATCCTGAGGGCCCGAGGAAGGCCACCATCTCGCCGGCGCGGACGTCGAGGTCCAGCCCCTTCACCGCGACGACCTTGCCAAAGTGCTTCGCGAGAGTCTCCAGGCGGACGCTAATCCCCCTCATCCCTTCACGCCCCCGGAATAGATATTCAGCAGATAACGCTGCCCCAAGAGGAAGAGGATCACGACCGGCAGAGCGTAGAAGAGTCCTACCGCCGCCGCCATGCGATAGTCGGTGAACACTTCGCCGAGGAAGGTCTGCAGGTAAATGGCCATCGTCCAGCTCCTGGTGGAGACGATGAGCGTGAAGGGCAGGATGAACTCCCCCCACGCCGAGAGCACCGAGAAGGTGCTCAGAGCCAGGATCCCGGGCCGCACCAGCGGGAGGGCGATCTTCCAGAAGAGGCCCCACCGGGACATACCGTCCACCAGAGCCGCCATCTCCATCTCCCACGAGAGGTTGTCGAAGAACCCTTTCATGAGCCAGATCCCTAAGGGCAGGTCGAGCGAGGCCTTCACCAGGATCACGCCGGTCAGCGTGTCAAACAGCCCGAGCAGTCTAAGGATATAGAAGATCGCGATGATGAGGCTAACGGCCGGGAACGCGTGGAGCATAAGGACCAGTCCCAGATACATCGTGCGGCCCGGGAAGGAAAGCCGCGAGATCGCATAGGCCGCCATGGACGCCACAAGCACGACCACTACCGAGACCACGACCGAGAACACCAGCGAGTTGAGCAGGGGTACCCGGATCGGGGGCCGGCTGCCGATCGACGATTCCCATAGGAAGCGCCAGCTCTTGATGGCCAGGGGTCCCGCGGGCACCAGGCCGTGGACATCCTCGAACGAGCCGGTGAGGAAGAGCCAGACGATGCCGGTGATGATGGGCAGGCTCAGCGCCACGAGCGCCAACAGGAGAAGCCGCCAGCGCGGCGGGAGGAGCGGCATCAGTTGACCTCCACCTTGGGCTCGCCGACCAGCGCCTTGAAGTTGAAGATCCGCAGGTAGAACAACGACACCACGACGCCGATGACCACGAGCACCGCGGCCATCGCGGCTCCCAGCCCGAACTGCACGTTGCCGAAATAGTTGGAGAGCGCCAGCTTGTAGGCGTGGAGCGACCACACCGTGGTCGTGTAGAAGCCGGGCCCGCCGGAGGTCAGCAGGAGGATGTACTCAAACGACGTGAGCAGCGAGAGGGTCTGGTAGGCACTCACGAACAGGATCGGCCAGCGCAGCAGCGGCAGCACGACGCGGCGCACGGCCTGTCCCGTGGTTGCCCCGTCCACCGCGGCAGCGTAGAACAGATCCTGGGGGATCGCGCGGATGGCCGATGTGAAGATCAGCATCCCGAACGAGGCGCCGACCAATCCGTTGGCCAGGATGATGACGCTCCAGGGTTGCGCGGTGATCCAGTTTCTGGACACACCGAACAGGTTGCTGAGAAGCCCGTGGGGCGACTCGCGCGTGAGCCCCTGCCAGATCAGGACATACACAACCGGCGGCAGGATGCGGGGCAGCAGCCACACGGCCCGGATCTGATTCCCGTAGCGCTCGCGCACGGACGAGCTCAACAGCGCCAGCAGCAGGCCCATCCCCACGTTGAAGAGCAGGGTGAAGCCGACGTATCGGGCCGTGTTCAGGAGAATCTTGCCGAGGAATGGGTCCCGGAGCAGGGAGTGATAGTTCTCCAGCCCCACCCACCGGGGATGCCGGAACGTGATCGTGGAGAGATCAGTGAGTGAGAGGTAGAGCGTCGTCACCACCGGCGCCACGAAGAACAGCGCAATGAGCAGCGTAGCCGGCAGCAGGAAAACCAACGGCGCCGCGTATTTCCTCACGGGCCCCCTGTCGCTCGCTGCCCGAAGATGGTGCCGTCTACTCGACGATCACCTGATTGCTCAGGACCCGCTGCATCTCCGACGCGACCACGTCGACCGCCTGCTCAGGTGTCGCGCTGGCCGACTCGACCGCCGAGACCCCCCGGAAGAAGGCGTCCTGCCACTTCGGGAGATCGGGGTGCGGAGGTTGGAAGGTCGTGTAGTTGAGGAGGTAGCTGACCTCCTTGAGGAAGCGGTTGTTGACCAGCGCCGCCGTGCGCTTCAGGACCGGCAGGTGTGCGCTGCCGACCGCGTGCTTCGCGTCCAGGTCGGGCGTCATGGTGTTCGCCAGCAGACGAAGGGCCAGGTCCCTGTTCTTCGAGGCCGCCGAAACCATGTAGGCCTGCGGGTTCGACAGGGTGACCGGCTTGCCGCCCTTCACGTAGGCCGGATGGGGCGCGTAGCCGAAGTGGTCGAAGAGCCAGGCCTCACCACCCTTCGCAGCGACCCACTGCAACTCCCACTCGGCCCAGTTCCAGGTGCCGCCGGACCAGAACAGGACCTTCCCGTCGCCGTCGGTGATGGGCTGGTGGAAGCGGTTCCAGTCGCTGTTGAGCCGGTCCTTCTCGATGACGCCCGCGTCGACCCCGGCCCGCAGGAAGCGATAGTAGCGCAGCGCGGCCGCCTTATTGAAGACCAGTTTCCCGGTCTGGGGATCGTAGTCCCGTCCGCCGAACGAGCGGTACCATTGCATGAAGTCCGGACCATTGAACGGCCGATGATAGTAGCCCTTGCCGGGCTCGATGATGTTCTTCTGCCTAGCCTCCTTTGCGACCGCCAACACGTCGTCCCAGGTGAAATCGCCGCTGGTGATCCGTTTGGGAAGATCCGCAATCTGCTGATCGGTCCATCCGAGTTTCTTGAGCAGGACCTTGTTGAAGTACAGTGGACGGGCCTCCGTGTCCTGCGGAATGCCCCAGGTCTTGCCTTGGTACTTCACGGCGGTCCACAGGGACGGAACGATGTCGCCGAACTGCCTGTACTTGGGGATGTACTGGTCGAGCGGCGTGAGAAACCCGGCGGCCGACCAGGTCGTGCTCAGGGCCGCGGACGCCTGGACGATGTCCGGAGCGTCTCCACTTTGGAACGCCAGCAACACGCGGCGCAGATACTGATCCCAGTTCGTGGTGTCAAACGAGCCGTCGACCTTGATCTGATAGTCCGCACCTTCGCGCGTGAGGGCGGCGTTCAGCCGATCGGCCGCCGTCTGCACGTTGCGGAAGCGCGTGATCGACGGGTTGTCCGGACCGATGGTCCAGGTCTTGATCGTGATGGTGCGCTGTTGGGCCTGGACAGGAGACAGCGCGAGAGCCAGCCCAACGACAAGCCATGCGGTGACCAACCATTTGAGCCCCATACCATCTCCTCCCTGTCCCTCTCGGGTGTGAGGCGACTTGGCCGCCTCCATGGCCCTTCCCCTGCTTACCTCTACCTTCCTGCCGGGAGGTGGTGTTGTTGGAGATAGGTGCCTCCTG
>DASSXJ010000215.1 GCA_035703895.1 bacterium
CGAGGCAGAGCGGTCCGCCCGCGTGCGGGCAATAGTTGTTGAACGCGTAGTACTTCCCGTTGACGTTGAAGACGCCGATGCCCCAACGCCCGGCCCGCACCAGACGCTGACTGCCGGGCGGCAGATCGGCAACTCGACCGACGACGTAACGGCCCAAGACGGCGGTCCTCCGGCCTCACACGCCTCAAACGGCTCGTGCAGTGTTATTGATCCCGGGTCCCCCGCTCGTCCCCATTGGCCCGGCGAGCGGGCGGCAGGTTGTACAGGTCGAGCGCATTGTCCCGCAGCACGCGCTCGCGCATCTCACCCGGGAGTTGGCGGGCCACACGCGTCGGGTCGTCAAAGTCCCAGTGCGGGTAGTCAGTCGAGAACATGAGCAGGTGCGCCGCGTCCACCCACTCCAGTACACGCCGCAGATGCCGCGGATCGGACGGTTCCTCAATGGGCTGACTCGTGAACCGTACATGGTCGCGTACGTACTCCGAAGGCCGGCGCTTCACCAGAGGGATCTCCGCCCGCAACTGGGTCCACAGGTTATCGAGGCGCCACAGTAACGGCGCGATCCAGCTGAATCCGCCTTCGGCGAAGACGACCCTAAGGGCCGGGAATTTCTCGAAGACGCCTTCGAAGATGAGGCTCGTCAAGTGTGTGGCGTACAGCAACGAGTACAGCGCGTGGTGCTCGATGAAATACGATGCAAACCCGACGGGCGTAAGGAGCCCCATGCCGGCGGCGCGGTTGACGTGGATAACAATGGGCAACCCATGCCGTGCAGCCGCCGCGAGAATGGGGTGATACGTCGCCTGTCCAAACGGCGCGCGGGTGTACGGGACAAGCATGACCTCGACGAAATACGGATGGCCGGCCCATTCCTCGATCTCGGCGACCGCGAGATCGGGCTGACCCGAGCAGACGCGAAGGGCGCCGCGATACCGCCCGTGCCCGTTGTAGGCGGAGAGCCACGTCTCCGACAGCCACGAGTTCGTTGCCGCGCAGACCGCGGCCTCGTGTTCCGGATTCGGCACGGGCCGGACCGTGAGCGGCAGGAGGATGGCGTAGTCCACGCCGGCGTCATGAAAGAGCTGCCGTTCGGCAAAGGCGAGGTCCGAGCACGGCGGCCCCCCGCTCGGGGGATGCGCATCCCGGCGCTGCGCCTTGCCCGGCGCCACGTACGTGGGCGTTTCGACCGCATCGAACACCTGGTCGGACCAGTTGCGACTCCGCCAGGGCTCGGGCACGCGTTCGCGGAGCTCGGCAAAGGAACGCGGCGCTGGGTGCACGTCTGTGTCGACGATCCTGACCCTGACGGTAGCTTTCCCATCGTCGATCTGCCGCAGGGACCGTGCCATCGTGGCGCACCTGCCCTTCACTCGACGCGCAGCTGAGGTGCCGCGTTCGGTGATTCGACGCGGCCGAACCCCGTACCTCGCACGGGACGGTATGCGCCACTCTGTGCATGCCGCGGCGCTCGCATGAAGGGCCCGTCCGCGCACGCGTCGAACGTCACGAAAACGTTTGCGGTTTCCGGCCTCCGACAAGACCCCACCAGGCGGTCGTCATGAAAGGGGTCACGGTACCATGGCAGCCCTGATCGACGCATCCGGCCGGATCGTCGAGCCCTCGCGGGATGTCCCCGTTGCGCGCGACACCGACGTGCTCGTCGTCGGCGGCGGCATCGCCGGCGTCATGGCGGCCCTCGCCGCGGGTCGATGCGGTGCGCGGACCCTGCTGGCCGAGCGGTTCGGCTCGCTCGGCGGGACGGGGACCTCCGCGATGATGAACCTCTTCTACGTCCCCTACCCGGCGTCGCGGGGACCGATCCGCGAGTTGTTCGACCGTCTGATCGCGCGCGGCGGCGCCATCCCCGGCGAGTTTGTCGTCTACGACCCTGAGCTGTACAAGGTGACCGCCCTCGAGATGCTCGCCGAGGCGAACGTGGAGATCCTCCTCCACACGCTGGTGAGCGACGTGGTGATGCGCGATCGCGTGCTCCGCGGGATCATCGTAGAGAACAAGTCGGGGCGTCAGGCCATGCTGAGCCGTGTGACGGTCGACGCGAGCGGCGACGCGGATGTATCCGCTCGTGCGGGCGCCCCGTACGTGAAGGGGAGAGAGAGCGACGG
>DASSXJ010000216.1 GCA_035703895.1 bacterium
GCGGCGGACCCGACCCCGGTGATCGTCAAAGCCGCGCAGGGCGACCCCCCGTGCGCGCTCTGTGTCGCCACCCTCGACATGTTTGTCGCCATCATGGGCGCGGAGGCCGGAAACCTCGCGCTCAAGGTGTTGGCCACCGGCGGCGTCTACGTGGCCGGGGGAATGCCGCGTCGAATCCTTCCGGCGCTCACGCAGGGGTTCATGCAGTCCTTCCGGCGCAAAGGACGATTGGTGGACCTGCTCGGCCGCGTCCCCGTCCACATCGTGCTGAATCCGAAGGTGGGGCTGATGGGCGCGGCCTCCCTCGGACTGTCCGCCGGGGGGGACGGCTAGGCCGTGGCCGCGGACAGGCCGCGGCATTGTCAGAGACCGCGAGAGGAGGAAGGCGATGTCGGATCGGACCCGGGAGATTCTGGGATGGTATTACAGCGAGAGCGCGGGCACGCTGGCGAACCTGGCCCGGCTGCTGAATCACGGGACCCTCGGCGGAACCGGGCGCATGGTTATCCTTCCCGTAGACCAGGGGTTTGAGCACGGTCCCGCGCGCAGCTTCGCGCCCAACCCGCCCGCCTATGATCCGCGCTACCACTTCGAGCTCGCGATCGAGGCCGGATGCAACGCCTACGCGGCTCCCCTCGGCTTTATCGAGGCGGGCGCCGTTGAGTTCGCAGGGGAGATCCCGCTGATCCTCAAGCTGAACAGCCACGACCTGCTTTCGGACGAGCGAGACCCGATCCCCGCCCTCACCGCGAGCGTCGGCGAAGCGTTGCGGCTCGGGTGCGCCGCGGTCGGGTACACCATCTATCCCGGATCCTCCCGAAGCCGGGAGATGTACCAACAGTTGCGCGAGGTCGCCGAGGTGGCGAAGCGCGCCGGACTGGTGGTCGTGGTGTGGTCGTATCCGCGCGGCTCGAGCTTGAGCAAGGAAGGGGAGACCGCAATCGACATCGTCGCCTACGCGGCCCACATCGCGGCCCAGCTAGGCGCACACATCATCAAGGTAAAGCTGCCGACCGATCACATCGAGAAGCCTGACGCGCAGAAGATCTATGAACAGTACGAGATCCCCATCAAGACCCTCAAGGAACGCGTGCGTCATGTCGTGCAGAGCGTGTTCCACGGGCGGCGGGTGGTGATTTTCTCGGGCGGGCCGCGGGAAGAGGACGAAGCGGTGTACAACGAGGCTCGTGCCATCCGGGACGGCGGGGGGTTTGGCTCGATCATCGGGCGGAACTCGTTCCAGCGGCCCAAGCCCGACGCGCTCCGGTTTCTACGGACCATCATGAAGATCTACGCTGGAGAGGGCGATGAACGAACGCCTGCATAGGCTGCCTGCGTGAGGGGGTGCGAGATGGAACTCGGCATGGTGGGCCTGGGACGGATGGGAGCCAATATGGCCGAGCGGTTGACTCGGGGTGGACACCGCGTGGTGGGCTTTGATCCACGGCCTGAGGCGGTCCGGCGACTCGCGGGGAATGGGGGGGTGGCCGCGTCTTCGCTCCAGGCAATCGTTGAACAGTTAGCCCCGCCCCGGGCCGTGTGGGTGATGGTGCCCTCCGGCGATCCGGTGGATCAGACGATCGCCGCATTGCTGCCGGCCCTCGCGAAGGGTGATGTCATCATCGATGGCGGCAACTCCTACTACAAGGACTCCATCCGCCGCGCGGGCCGCGTGACCGAGCGTGGCGTTGACTTCATCGATGTGGGCACGAGCGGGGGGATCTGGGGCCTCAAGGAGGGCTACAGCATGATGGTCGGCGGGGACCGTCAGGTCGTCGAGCGGCTCTCGCCGATCTTCAAGACGCTCGCGCCGGGGCCTGACCTCGGTTGGGGGTACGTGGGCCCTCACGGGGCCGGACACTACGTGAAGATGGTGCACAACGCGATTGAGTACGGGATGATGCAAGCCTACGCGGAAGGTTTCGAGCTTCTATCAAAGAAGGCCGAGTTCGCGCTCGACCTCAAACAGGTCGCCGAGATCTGGCGGTACGGCAGCGTGGTCCGTTCCTGGCTCCTGGACTTGGCCGCGAACGCGCTTGCGGAAAACCCCAATCTGGAGGGGATTGCGGCGTACGTCGAGGACAGCGGGGAGGGCCGCTGGACCGTGATCGAGGCCATCGAGCAGGCGTGCGCGATCCCGGTGATCTCGATGGCGCTGGAGCGGCGCTTCCGGTCTCGTGAGACCGATCCCTTCGGCGATCGGTTGCTGGCCGCGCTCCGCGCGCAGTTCGGGGGACACGCGGTCAAGCGCACAACGTGATGCGTCCGGACATCCGCATCAGTGCGGATGGGGACCGGCTTGCCCGAGACGTCGCCCGAGCCATCGTCGAGCGCCTGAATCAGCCCCTGGTGCCTGGGGGGAGCCGCTCCCTCTGTCTCGCGGGGGGACAGACTCCGCGCGACTTGTACCAGGTTCTGGCCACGGAATATCGGGACACGATACCGTGGCCTCGACTTCACCTGTTCTGGGGCGACGAGCGCTATGTGCCCCCGGACGACGCGCAGAGCAATTACCGGCTCGTGCGAGAATCGCTGCTGGATCACGTCCCGATTCCAAAAGAGAACGTGCATCCCATGCCCACCAACCTGCCGGACCCGAACGATGCGGCCGCGGCCTACGAGCAGACGCTACGGGAGCGGCTCTCCCCACCGTGGCCGCGCTTCGATCTCGTCCTGTTGGGGATGGGGTCCGACGGGCACACGGCCTCGCTGTTCCCCGGCTCTCCGGCCCTGGCCGAACGAACCCGGTGGGTCGCGACCTCTCGTGCCTCCGTGGAACCGCGGGTCCGGTTGACGCTGACCCTACCCGTCCTCAACCGGGCCGCCCTCGTCTTTTTCCTCGTCGCGGGAGCCGAGAAAGCGGATATCCTACGCCGGGTCCTTGCCGGCCCGTCCGAGCCGGTGCCGTACCCCGCAGCCGCCGTTAGGCCGGAAGACGGCCGCGTCGTCTGGTGGGTCGACCAGCAGGCGGCGAGGTCTCTCCCGTAGCGAGGTGGCGATGTGGCACCCCCACAGCACTATGACGCGATTGTGGTTGGGTCCGGCCAAGGCGGGAATCCGCTGGCCAAAGCGCTGGCTGTGGCGGGGCGGAAGACCGCGATGGTGGAGCGCGAGCACGTGGGGGGGACCTGCATCAACGAAGGATGCACTCCCACGAAGACGATGGTGGCGAGTGGCCGGGTCGCTTACCTGGCCCGGCGTGGAGGAGACTTTGGGATCCGCACCGGGCCGGTCGGTGTCGACCAGGCCAAGGTCCGGGAGCGGAAGAGAACCATCGTAAACGCTTGGCGGGATGGTGGCGAACGGGGACTGAGGAAAACCAAAGGGCTGGATCTCCTGTTGGGTGAGGCCAGGTTCACCGGCCCCAAGACCCTCGAGGTGCGGGTGACCGGTGGGGATCCCCGGACGCTCACCGGCGACCTCATCTTCATCAACACGGGCGCCCGGCCCGCGAAACCGCAGCTCGCCGGGATCGATCGTATCCCGGCGCTCGACTCGACGTCGGTGATGGAGCTGGGCGAGACACCCGACCACCTGCTGGTGATGGGCGGCGGCTACATCGGGTTGGAGTTCGGCCAGATGTTCCGCCGTTTCGGGAGCCGGGTGACGATCGTGCAGCGCGGGAAGCAGTTGCTGACCGGCGAAGATGCCGATGTGGCCGAGGAAGTGGCGAAGATTCTGCGCGAGGACGGCGTCGAAGTGTTGCTCGACGCGGAGGCGCAGGGCGCCGCGCCCGCCGCCGGCGGCAGGATCGATCTGACCGTCCACGTCGCCGGCGCCCGCGACCCGCGCACGCTCACCGGCTCGCACCTCCTCGTCGCGGTGGGCCGGGTGCCTAACACCGACCGGCTCAACCTCGCCGCCGCGGGGGTGCAGACCGATCGGCGGGGGTATGTGCGGGTGAACGAGCGCCTCGAGACGACCGCGCCCGGCGTCTACGGGATAGGCGACGTGAAGGGCGGGCCGGCGTTCACGCATATCTCCTACGACGACTTCCGGATCCTCGAGACCAATCTTCTCAAGGGCGGCAACACCACAACCGAGGGACGGCTCGTCCCCTACACGGTCTTCATGGATCCCGAGCTCGGCCGGGTCGGCGTGAGCGAGCAGGAGGCCCGAAACCAAGGCCGCTCGATCCGGGTCGCGAAGATGCCCATGAAGTCCGTCGCGCGGGCGGTCGAATCCGATGAGACTCGTGGGTTGATGAAGGTCGTGGTCGATGCCGCGACCGGCGCGATCCTGGGGTGCGCGATCCTGGGCATCGCGGGCGGGGAGCTGATGAGCATGGTGGAGATCGCGATGATGGGGCGGTTGCCCTACACCGCCCTGCAGAACGCGATCTTCGCTCATCCCACGCTGGCCGAGTCGCTGAATAACCTGTTTGACACCCTAAAGTGACCGCAGCCTTGTGTATCAAGGGTTTGCGGCGACTGCCTCTGTGTCTGGTGCCTTCCTGGTGCCGTAGAGGAGGCCGTCTAACAGCTCCCCGACCCCCGCAAACGCCTGCGGCATGAGGTGCCCGTAGGTGTTCAGGGTCGTCTGAATGTTAGCGTGCCCCATCCTCGCCTGGATCGCCTTCGGGTGAACGCCCGCATGGACCAACAAGCTCGCATGGGTGTGACGTAGGTCGTGGAACCGGATTCGGGGATTGGAGGATGGCCTCACGCTCCTGGCCGCGTGTGTGGCCGTTAGTTTCATTCTTGCGGCCCTAGCTGCCGTGCTCGGCCCAGCGGATCCGGGAGTCTAGTAACGCCAGCTACCCCTTCACCTCGGTCTTGCACGTCCAGCAGACCCGTTTCCCGTTGTGGAACTCGCCGAGCAGGCCGCCGCAGGTTGGGCATTGGTTCGGATTTCGTGGCTCGTGACTGCCGCGATAGCGAGGGTTTGTGGTGGGGCAGCACCCGGTCGGGAATCCGCGCCGACTCGTGAACCGTGGCGGCTTCCTGGATTGGCATCGCGATGCCGCGGACGGGCCCGTTCGCGGTCCCCGTGTGTCGGTCGATTCCCGACTCTCCCCTGGTCGCCGTACGTTTCGCCCGTCGGTGCTTCTGAACGAGGTCCCACTCCTCGTCCGTCACGCGGATGATCCTCGTCCCGCCTCCGTGCTTGCCGCGCATGTGGTTACCACCTGTGAGGTGGTTACCACTCCCTTAGTCCCCAGTCGACAACGCGAGGGAACCGTTGGTCACCGTGACGGCGAGCGCCGGCGCCGCTGACAGGGTGGTTGCAGTGCCCAGCCTGATCATCGCCCCGCTGGCGTCCCGCCACCCGGCGGCCATCTCAAGCTCGAAGCGCTTGTCCTCGAAGAACACCGCGCCCAGCAGCACCAGATAGCCCATCTCGTCGGGGCGCGGGTTTTCGTGCGGCGGCGCTTGCTCACCTCGAGGATAGTGAACGATCTTTCGGATCCGACTAGGCAGGACGACCTCGTTCGTCCGGTCGATCAAGACGGCGCCGGTTGACAGGACCGGCCCGTCCGCCAGCCATGATCTAGCAGGATCTTCACCGATAGCATCGTCGACGTCGCCTTCCACGGTAGCGATGTTTGGTATCTAGAATCGTTCCTGCGCCACTTTTCGGGTCATCCCTAACTCTTTACCTCTGCCCGACGCCCCGTTCGGCGCTGTTCACGGCCATTTACGCGTGCGCGAGGACGGCGTACCCTCTCGAAGGTGTGTTTTCCGTCATTCCTCGATAGTGTGCATTAGAAGTACGCGCGGAGGTTCGCGGGTGTTCGTGGGAGGCGGGCGAATAGGGCCTTGACGTATATTGGTTTGCGTGCGGCTTTGGTGCGAAGAATGCAAGATCTCTGAGGGTTCCGAACACTTCCAGGCACTTCCTGCTGGGCGCTACGCGCCCCGGCGTTCACACCTTCCCCTTCACCCCCCTCCCCTACCCAAGGAGACGTTGATGCCTCCCGGGCTTCGCTTCAAGCCGGTCTCCCCCGTGGTCCGCCTACACAAGCCCGCTGTCCGCCTCACCCCGCCGCCGTCCGAGGAGGGGAGACCGTTACCGCCGAACGTGTCGTCTGATGGCTTACGGCCCCACTGGTGCCGCGGAGGCCGCTCTTGAAGAACCTGCCGACCGGGACGGTCACCTTCCTCTTCACCGACATCGAGGGGTCCACCACACTCCTCCAACGCCTCGGCGATCGCCGGTACGCGGAGGTCCTGGCGGATCACCACCGGCTCCTCCGGCAGGCGTTTGCTGAACGGAATGGGCAGGAAATTGACACGCAAGGAGACGCCTTCCTGGTGGCGTTCCCTCGGGCCAGGGACGCGCTGGCGGCAGCGGTAGCGGCCCAACAGTCATTGCTGAAGCACCCCTGGCCAGACGGCGCGTCTCTCCGGTTACGGATGGGACTCCATACAGGCGAGCCGCTTAGCGGGGAGACCGGCTATGTGGGCTTAGACATCCACCGGGCTGCCCGCATCGCTGCGGTCGGGCACGGCGGGCAGATTCTTGTGTCCGACGTCACGCACGGCCTCGTGGCATGGGATCTGCCTAAAGGGGTGAGCCTGCGCGATCTCGGCGAGCACCGGCTCAAGGATCTCGCTCGTCCAGACCACCTCTTCCAGGTCGTAGCCGTCGATTTGCCCGCTGACTTTCCGCCGCTCAAATCTCTCAACGTCCTCCCCAACAACCTGCCGGTCCAATTGACCAGTTTCATCGGCCGCGAGCGAGAGAAGGCGGAGGTCAGAAGACTGCTCTCCAGCACTCGTTTTCTCACGCTCACGGGGTCGGGGGGAGAGGGCAAGACACGATTGGCCCTCCAGGTGGCCGCTGAGGGGCTGGAGGGATTTCCGGATGGGGTCTGGCTGGTGGAATTGGCGGTATTGTCCGACCCGAGTCTCGTACCAAAAGCGGTGGCCTCTGCGCTGGGCGTACCTGAGCAACCAGGCCGGTCGCTGACTGAGACGCTGACGGACTCCCTGCGGGGCAAATCGATCCTCGTCATCCTGGACAACTGTGAGCACCTGGTGGCGGCCTGCGCCCACCTGGCTAGCGCCCTCCTGCGGGCCTGCCCGAACTTGATCATTCTCGCGACGAGTCGGGAGGCGCTCGGGGTGACGGGGGAGACCACCTGGCGAGTTACGTCGCTGTCCCTCCCCGACCCGGAACGCCTGCCTCCCCTGGACCAGTTCACAGAGTACGAGGCCATCCGACTGTTTGTCGACCGGGCGGTAGCGACTGCCCCACAGTTTGCAGTGACGAATCGCAACGCACTGGCGATCGCGCAGATCTGCCATCGGTTGGATGGCATCCCACTCGCCATCGAACTCGCGGCGGCCCGCGTCAAAGTGCTGGCGGTGGAGCAGATCGCCTCGCGGCTAGACGACCGGTTTCGGTTGCTCACTGGCGGGAGCCGCACCGCCCTCCCCCGCCAACAGACGTTACGGGCGGCGATGGACTGGAGTTATCGCTTGCTCACGGAGACGGAGCGGTGGCTACTCCAGAGGCTCTCCGTGTTCGCCGGAGGATGGACTCTCGATGCGGCCGAGGGAGTCTGCACGGGCGGAAACGTAGAGGCTACTGACATTCTCGAGTTGTTGACATCTCTCGTAGACAAGTCGCTGGTGCTGGCGGAGACTCAACGCGGTGAGGCCCGTTACCGGCTCCTCGATACGGTCCGGCAGTACGCTCGTGATCGACTGGCGGAAACGGGTGACGAAGCCGACGTGCGTACTCGGCATCGAGCGTGGTATGTAGCGTTCGCAGAGCGGGCTGATAGAGAATACCGCGGACCGCGCCAGCGCATCTGGCGAGACTACGACAACCTGCGAGCGGCGCTAGTTTGGGGGAAAGAAGATCCCGGAGGCGCAGAGGCTACGCTGAGGCTGGTCGGCGCATTGATTTGGTTTTGGTGGTTGTCCGGAAACTTGACCGAGCCACGGGGGTGGATTGAGGAAGCCCTGATTCGAAAAGGCGACGCGCCACGCTCGGTCCTCCCGGAAGTCTACTGGGGCGCGGCGCACTTCGCATGGCGATTCGACGACTATGAGCGGGCAAAGGCCTTTGCCAGCGAAGGGCTGGCGATCGCCCGTGATCTGGGCGACAAATGGAATGGGGCGTTCCTCGAAGCAAGTTTGGGGATTGTCGCGATGCGCCAGATGGTATACAGGGACGCCACCAAACATACGGAAGAGGCCGTCCGCCTAGCGCGGGAAGCGGGGGATAAATGGCGTCTCAGTATCTGCCTGAACCAACAAGGAATCGTGGCTCGTTTTCAGGGCAATCTGGGCTTGGCTGGAGATCTTCATAAAGAGGCCCTGTCATTAAGTGAGGATACGGCGGACCCCGCTATCATTTCCTATACGCTCCGGTGGATCGGCTTTGTGGCGCTCCAACAGGGGGACTATCAATATGCCGTAGAGGTGTTTATGGAGAGTCTCCGTCTTTCCCGTGAGGCGGGGTATCGGGTGACCATCCTTATGTGTTTACTAGGACTCGCGGACGTGTTCAGTGCCCTCAAGCAGGATGATCGAGCAGCCCGGTTATTTGCCGCGGCGGAGGCACTGCGAGCAGCAATCGGCCATCTCCTAGCGCCTCAAGATCAGGCGGAATACGAGGGACTTCTGGCCTCTGCGCGAAGCAGACTAGGAGCGGCCCCTTTCGCAGCGGCCTGGGCCGAGGGCCGGGCGATGACGCTGGAGCAGGCCATCGACTACGCGCTGGCAACAGAAACCGGCTGAGAAAATGTTCAATCCCTGGCCTGCCCGGAGTGGTCACAAACGACTGCACTGAGTCAGCCAAATAACTGGTTGCCAGCCCCGCCTGCCCGGCACCGATGGTAACAGCTTCCACGCGCTCGACCATTCCAATCCGCCTCATGGCTTTGAGAAACGATGTTGTGCCAAATTCCGGCGGGGAAACGTGCCCCACCCTTTACTGGTCTCTGAGATCCCCAGCTCGTAGGCTCAGCGCGGAAGGACGCAGGTCACGCACAAGCCTTCGAGACTGCGGCCGAAAGAGGAGCGATAGCCAAGAAAGAGTTGCCTTGGGTGTGAACGCGTTCACAGCACCAAAGCCGGGCGGGGGTTATTGTGGGTGCAAGACAGGCGGGCCGGGCTCGACGGAGGGGGCGAGGCCATCGATTACGCGTTGGGGCCGTGAATCCGATTGATTCCATGGTGGGAATCCAGTATCTAACCGTTCTGACGCAGCAGGTAACCCGATGACGAGCGGCGATAGCGCGTTCTTAGGAACGTGGAAACTTCGGTCTGCTGTCCAAGAGGATGTCGAAACTGGTAAGAAATCGTACCCATTGGGGGCGAATCCGACTGGTTATCTGAACTACTCCCCTGATGGTCGTATGATGGGGATTCTCGTCGCCGACAACCGGAAGGCTCCAGTCACCCCTGTCCCAACAGACGCAGAGATGATCACGCTTTACAAAAGTATGGTTGCTTATGCTGGGACCTACACCGTTGATGGGAATCAGGTTACGCATCACGTCGACGCTTCTCAGGACGCACGGACAACCGGGACGAAGCTAATTCGGTTTTTCACTCTCAGCGACGGACTCCTGACACTCACCACTGCACCGGGGCCGAATCGGTGGGATGGTCGAATGAGTATACACACGTTGGTGTGGGAAAAGATGGCCTCTTCTGCGTCAGCCGGGCGATGACGCTGGAGCAGGCCGTCGGGTATGTGCTGGAGGAGACCGAGTAATAGAGCATATGCTCTGTAACCCGGGGAAGGCTTATTCTGATAACCCTGGTTATAGTTAAGATTGGTACTGGAGCGGCATAGTCTGGGCTCTCGCGTCGGGATCCGGCTCCACTCGCATGACCGGGAGGTCCATATGGCCTCACTGATCACGGGCGGCACAGGTTTTCTTGGTGTCGAGCTCACTCGCCTTCTCTTGGAAAGAGGGGAGACGAAGCCGGTTCTCTTGGATCTCAGCCCGTCTACTCAGCGGCTCGATGATGTCGCTGACCGAGTCAACCTTGTGCGAGGCGATCTCGGCAACTTCAGCGACGTATTAGATACCGTCAAAGCTTCCAAGCCGGACGTGATTTACCATTTGGGTGGCATGCTCACTTTGCTATCTGAGGCACACCCTTCAGCCGCCATGCGCGCCAACGTACTGGGGACTTTCCATGTTCTGGAGGCGGCGAGGCTTTTTGGGGTACGGCAAGTGGTTTTCTCGAGCAGCCTTGCTACCTATGGTATGGATATCCACGGGGACGTTATCGATGACTACACGTTGCAACGACCGAGCCGCTTCTATGGTGCCACCAAAGTATTCGGCGAACATATGGGACGTTTCTACAAACGAAAGTACGGCCTCGATTTCCGCGGGATTCGGTACCCGTCTATCATCGGGCCTGGCGTCACGACGCCTGGCGCTGTCCAATACATGTCATGGATGATCGAAGAATTAGCAAAAGGCAAGCCATTTGTCATTTGGACTGAACCGGAGACGGCGATACCGATCTTGTATTTCAAAGATGCGGCCAGGGCGTTGGTTGAACTGGGTGAGGCGCCGCTCGAGAGGATCAACACGGTCGTGTATGTTCTGGCTGGGGTCAAGCCCACACCAGCAGCTCAAGAACTTGCCAATATGGTTCGCCGTAGGATTCCTGGTGCGGAGATCAGCTTTGCGCCCGATCCCTCTCGCCTCGATGTCCGATCCAGGCAGATCGATGACAGTAATGCGCAGCGAGAGTGGAACTGGAAGCCGATGTATGATCACGAGCGGATCGTAGACGATTTTCTTCAAGAATTGCGGCTGCACCCGCAGCGCTATATCTGAGACAGATTGGACCTGCTTCAGACGGCGTAGTAGCCGCTCCAGGGGAGATCCTGGGCGATCTCGTCGACGATCGCTTCGAAGGGAAGGCCTCTCGGAAGTCCAAGAATCGCGGAGGTGCGACTGTGTCGCGTTCGCAATCACGCGATCCATTCCTCCGGCGGTTCCTCCTAGACTATAGACTAGGATCGCTCCAGAGACACGAGAGCCTGGTCGGGATGACCACACGGGAATGTGGTGAAGAAATCCGCGATGCGGCCAACTCCTCATATCGGAACAACGAGTCTTTTTGGTGCCTTCTTGGTGCCTTAACGAAGCACGACATGCCGAAATCGTATCGAACAACTCGAAACGACTCGAAACGACACGGGCCCCGTAAACTCAGGCAGGACGCGGGTTTCCGCGTATTGCCTGCCTTTGCGCCGTGTTCGATGGAATGACGCGCGCACACTAACCTGTTTGACCACATCGAGTAAGGGGGCATAGCGCGAGCCCGGCGGACGTTTTCGTTGTGGCGGACTATACATGGTGAAAATGCGGTGTTGCGGGACTTGACCGTACCAGGCGCGGCCTGGGAGGTACCCTCGGCGGTACTGATCGGCCATGGGGTGGAGGATAGCCTTCCGAGCGCTCCGCCTGGGGCGTTACGCGTTCTCGTCGTCGCCGAGGATGCCCTCGCGCGGGCCGGACTTGCGGCGATCCTAGCCGAACTCCCCGACTGTGTCGTGGTCGGACGGGTGCCGCCCGGCCCCGAGCTGACGCACGCGCTCGACAGGCTCGATCCCGACGCGGTGGTGTGGGACGCCGAACGCGCGGGGGCGCTGCCCGATCTTGCCGATCTCGGCGAGGATGCGCCCCCGGTCTTGGTGCTCTCCCCCGCGGCATCGCCGACGCGCTCCGGCTCGGCGGATGGCCCTCTGGGCTTGCTGCCCCGTGATGCCGATGCGTCGACACTCGCGGCGGCGTTGCGCGCCATCGCGAGTGGACTGACCGTCGTGGATCCGGCATTTGCGGGCGCGCTTCCGTGGTCACGCGCCCGGCAGGACACGGGGCTCCCTGAAGCGTTGACTCCCCGCGAGGCCGAGGTGTTGCAGTTGGTCGCGGCGGGTCTCCCCAACAAGCTCATCGCCGATCGCCTCGGAATCAGTGAACACACGGTCCGGTTTCACCTCACCGCCATCTTCGGGAAGCTCGACGCCCACACGCGTACGGAAGCGGTGACCCGCGCGGCCCGCCTCGGCGTGATCACCCTCTGACCTGGCGGATCCGCTAGGGCGCGCCCCGGCCAAACAGCGGATGCGTCCGTCTTCCTCCCTCCGGTACACTGCATCCGGAGGTGATTCAAACATGAACGAGCTTTCGACGTTGTCAGGAGATCTTGCCGGCCTCATCGAGTCGGCCGGCGCAGGCGTGGTGGGCGTGGAGGCGGGCCGGCGGTCCCGGGGCACCGGGGTGGCCTGGTCATCCGATGGGGTGATCGTTACGGCCGACCACGTGATCCATCATGAAGAGGGGATTCAAGTCCGGCTGGCCGACGGGCAGGAGATCCCTGGGACCTTGGTCGGTCGGGATCCGACGACCGATATCGCCGTGCTTCGCGTTCGCGACGCCGCCGTGAAGGCGCTTCGATGGGAAGAACCGTCCTCGCTCAAGGTCGGGAATCTTGTCGTGGCGCTCGGACGGCCGGGCAGGACGCTGCGCGCGACGATCGGGATCGTGAGCGTCCTCGGAGACGCGTGGCAGTCGCCCGCGGGAGGGCGGATCGATCGTTACCTCGAGGCCGACGTCGCGCTCTACCCGGGATTCTCGGGCGGGCCGCTCATCGACGTGGCGGGGAACGTGCACGGGATCAACACCGCCGGCCTCCGGCGCGGCGGGAGCCTGACGGTGGTCACCCCCACCATCCGCCGCGTGGTGGAAGCCCTCGTAGCCCACGGCCGGATTCGCCGCGGGTATTTGGGGATCGCGACGCAGCCGGTGCGGCTCGCCCCCGCCCTCGCGGAGCGTGTCCAGCAACACCGGGGTCTGCTGGTTCTGGAAGTGGAGCCGGGAAGTCCCGCCGAGCAAGGCGGCCTGTTCCTGGGAGATACGTTGCTGCAAGTCGCCGGGCAGCCCGTCCGGTATCCGGAAGAGCTTTTCGGATTGCTGGGCGGGGATCGCATCGGGGCGCCCGTGTCCGTCCGGGTCCTTCGCGCCGGGGCGCCGCAGGAGGTGTCCGTGACCGTGGGCGAACGGCTGCGGAAGAGCGCGTAACGGAATAACGCCTCCCGATCCAAAGGGACGGGACGGGTCGGGGCTGCTCGCCGAAAGCGACGCAGCCCCGATCGCGTTTCCGCCGAGGCGTCACCGGGGATCAGGTTCGATCCAGAGGGTGCGCGGCACAGGCGGAGTGCGCTAGGTGTGGGCTAGTGGAAGTGGGCGATCGTCTTCCACTTGGACCTCTGCCAGTTGTCGCGGATCCCCGGCGGCGGGATCCACGCCGGTAGGGGCATCAACAAAAAGCCCGAGAGCGCGTACACGTACGGCTCGTACATCTCCCGCAGCTCCGCGAGCCGCTCCTCGAAGGCCCGGCTGGGGTGGAGGGCAAGATGCGCCTCCGCGAGAATCTTGCGCAGCCGCTCGAGATCGTCCGGCGGGAGCCGGTCGGGCTCGGGCGCGATCGGCGATCTGTTGAGGATCTGGCTTAGGTCTACGACCGCGTGACGGGCCATCGCAAAGGTGAGCCCGGCGGTGCGCGAACGGACTCCATCGACCCCCGCCATGATGACCGCGCAGGCATCGAGGATGGTCGTGAGCGCGGCAAGCCATGATTGGTTGTCGTGTTCCGATCGATAGAAGCAGAGATTCGGATACGCGATGTGCGAATCGAGCAGGTCGGCCGCCCACTCCTCCCATTTCTCGAGAAAGGGGTCGAGCGCCGATACGTGATCGTACTCCCCCAGCCGCCGAAGGAACTCGACCGCCGTGGGGGGGGACCCCGCCCACGCATCCAGGAGGGTGATGCGCACCTCGCGCTGCGAGAACGCCTGGTACAGGACCGGCAGGTACGAGATGATGAGGGCGAGGAAGCCGAACCCGATACCGGCCTCCGCGATCGTCACCAGCCGGGCCCCGAAGGTGCGCGGGACCACGTCGCCGAGTCCGAGCGTGAAGAACGTCGTCCCGCTCAAATACAGATCGGTGGCCAGCGTCGGGACCCGATCCGGGCTCGTGACATGTGACCCCAGTCCCCACTGCCACAGGCCGAATCCGAATATCAATCCGATCGCCCACACCGCCAGGAGCCAAATGGTCGTGAACGGGCCATAGTAGCTCAGGTACGTCTCGCGCTTCGCCCCGGGCGGGATCCTCCGCATCAGTGCCGAGTAGGTGCGCCAGGCGGGGGCAAGCGCCAGCAAGGCGATGCGGAGGCGCCGCGAGACCCTCCGGGGGAGCACGACGGTCTCGAACGCGTCCCACAGGATTACGGCGATCAAGAAGAGCGCGAGCAGCAGAGCGAGGAGGTTCATTCGGCCGCCGGCGCCCCCATGATGGCCGAGCGCTGGATGTCCTCGTACCGGATCTTGGCCACGTCGAACGCCTCGAGGTTGGCCGCGAGCTTCTTGAAGGTCTGGTCGAAGGAGGGCAGCGTCTTGCGCTGCCGGGTCAGCGGCGTCGTCCGCGCGAGCACGTACGGCTTCACGTACGGGTGGTTGATGCCCCGCTTCTTGAGCCTGGCGACGACGTCGCCCAGGATCTCGTCGGTGCGCCGCACCAAGCCGGCGCGCTCCTCGCGCTCGGGGAGCGTTTTGGGAAAGGTGCCCTTCAGGAACTTGTCGACGCGGCGGAGGATGGGCGCGAAGGCGCCGCCGGCGAAGCGTTTGTTGGTTTCGTAGAGGAGGCCGAGCGTGATGAAATACGCGGCCTCGAACTGAAAGGTGTAGTCCTCCTCGCCCTGCGATGGCGCCTCCGCCACGAGGCCGCGATACATCCGAATCACCTCGAGCGACTTTTCCTTTACATTGTGCGCCTTTTCCGTGTTCAATGCGAGGATCTGGAATCCCACGTCGGGCTCAGGGACAAGAATCGCCGGGATCTCCTTGGCTTTGAGCTTCTCCATGATCGCCCGGCGGTGATTGCCGTTCGGCGTCCAGTACACTCCCGGCCGGGGCGACATCACGACAATGGGGTCGACGAACCGGTCGAGCTTCTTCACGGCGGTTTGGAGGCGCTTCACGTGCGCGGGGGAGAGATCGCGTTGATAGGGCGTGGGTTCGACCTTCGCCATGGGCAGCAGGCCGAAGATCTGCCAGTGGTCGCCGAGGGGTTCGCGGTAGATCGCCAGCACATGGCCGCCGTCGCGCTCGACCTGCTCGGCCAGGGTGACCACCGGTTTCGGTGGGGTTTCATCGGGCAGGACGGTCCACGGGGTCACGAAACACCTCCAGTGAGCTCGATCACCGGATGCATTGACACACGGTCTGCGGTGTGCGTACATGATGGCACGCAGAGGACGGAGACCATTCGGAGGGCGCGGGCATGCGAGAGGACCTCATCCAGGACGTCGACGGCGGCGATGGTATTCTGACCATCCGCGGGAGCCGCACCCATCGGACGTGGAACGGCATTCACTACAAGACCGGGCTGTCCGCGAAGAACGTCGGCGCGAGCAAGCTCTCCATGAACGTCGCCACCATCCCCCCCGGGGGCGTGGCGTATGCGCACATCCACGTGGACTTCGAGGTCATGCTCTACATCCTCGAGGGACGCGTGCGCCACGAGTACGGGCCGGGCTGCCGGCAGGCGATCGACAATGAGGCGGGCGACTTCATCTTCATCGAACCCGGTGTCCCCCACGAAGTGGTGAACCTGAGCGACTCCGAGCCCGTCGTGGCGGTGGTCGCCCGGTCCGACGCATCGGAGTGGGAGCATATCATCAAGTATGATCGCGTGAACGCGCGACCGGTCCCCGATTCATAGAATCCCGAGCCCCTTCTTGTGCCTGATCCGGCCGATCTCCTCCCGGCCACGTCTTCGATTCATGACGGAACGGACAGGGATTTCCCTCGTGGTGGCGAACGCCATGCGGAGAAAGGCTGCCCGGCGTGGCGGGTCCCACTCCGGGGGAAAGGAGGAGCAGATGCGGACGCTCATTGCCGCCGTGCTCGTGGGGATGGCGCTCGGATTGCTGGCGACGGCCGCGTTGGCGTGCCAGGATGACGCCTACAAGCCTCCGAACGACGCGCCCCAGGTGCAAACCCCGCCGGTGTCGAGCGGGTCTTGAGAGGACGACTCCACGGTTCGTGCCGGCGGCCGGGATGCCTCCCGGCCGCTGGCCGTTTGCGGCGTTAACCGGCCCGTGCGGCGGTTCCTTCACGCCTGCGCCTGACGTCGACGCGGTCATGACGCGCAGCCGATCCCGGGCCGGCTCGATCGGGCTGCTGCTCGTGCTCGCCGTCATCTGGGGCGGCTCCGTCCCGCTGACGAAGCTCGGCCTTCGCGATCTTCCCCCGCTGACGCTCACGGCGATGCGCTATCTCGTCGCCGCGCCGTTTTTTGCCCTCTTCCTGTGGGGCCGGCCACTTCCCCCGCCCCGCGCGCTCGCGGCAGCCGGAGGGCTCGGAGTCCTCGGCATCGCCATCGGACAAGTCGCGCAGACCCTCGGTGTCCGCGAGATATCCGCCTCCGTCGCCACCGTGATCTCGGCGTTGATCCCGATCTTCGTGGTCGTCTTCGCCAGGGTCCGGTTACGTCAACCCATCCGCATCCGGGAAGCGTGCGGACTCGCCGTCGCGTTCACGGGGGTGGTGTTGGTGGCCGGGGGCGACCCGCGCGAGCTCATCGCGTCCGGAGGGGCCATGCTCCGGGGCGAGGCGTTGATGCTCCTCTCTGCCGTCGCCGTCGCGCTGTACTACGTGCTGAGCCTGAGCCTGGTCGCGGCGCACTCCGTCATCACGGTCGCCGCGCTGTCCTCGCTGGCCGGGGCCGCCGCGCTGGTGCCCGTCTCCGCGTGGGAGTTGAGGCATGCGGCCGCGAGGATTACGGAAGTGGGGGTGTTTGTCGTCTTCTACCTCGCCGTCCTCGTCACCGTCGTCGGGTTGGTCATCTGGTTCTCTTCGCTGAATCGGCTGCCCGCGAGCATCGCGGCCGTCTTGCAATACCTGCAACCGATCGTGGGGGTGGCGGCATCGGCCGCGCTTTTCGGGGATCCCCTTGGGGTGCCGTTCGGCATCGGCGCCGGGTTGGTCGCCCTCGGGATTGCGCTCAGTACGACCGGACAGATGCGCGATGCTCAGGAGTTACGCCTGCCCGTCCCGAAGTGAACAGGCGTATCCGGGAGGGGATGATCGCCCAATGACCACACCACGGTTCGAGAGCGGACCGTTCCCCGTGGGGGCGGATGCCGTCCTCAGCCGCTTCAGTCCGCTGTCGCGCATCTTGTTTTTCGACGACTTCGACCGCGGCCTGAACGGGTGGACGGCCTTGATCGGAAACTATGAGGGCACACTCGACAGCATGCTCCCCGAGTACCGCGACCTGCGTCCGCCCATGCTCAGCAACCTCTCGATGTGGGACACAGGCACGGTAGGGGCGCTGGACGGGACCTACGCGATGAAGCTGGCGACCCGGCCAAAGGCGTCGAGCCTCGCGGTGGCGGTCAAGCGTCTCACGTGGCGGTACGCGGGGCCGATCCAGATGGAGGTGTTCTTTACCTACAAACCGGAAGCGGTGGCGCTGGAACTGTTGGACACCGGCGTTCGGGCGTTTGGGTTCGCGATCGATATCCAGATGGGGGATCGCGCCACCGGCCCGGTCGAGCGTGTGATGCCGCACCTTCGCTACCTGAACGCGCTCGACGGCCGGCCGGTCGAGCGGTGGCAGTTCAAGCGAGCGATCGAGCCGCTGCGCGGCATCGGCGGCAGCGGCAAGACGCGGTCCCATTTTCACCTGGCGGCCTCGGGCTGGGAGGATGTCCCAGGAGGCGCGCAGCGCCTGTGCTACAACGAGATCGCCACGAAGCACAACTGGTATTATGTGCAGATCGGGTTCGATCTGGCGTCGATGTCGTTCACGCGGTTTCGGTGCAACGACCGGGTGTTTGATCCGTCGGGGATCGCTCCGATGCGATTCCCGGCGATGCCGAACCTCTGGTGCATGCTCAATCCGCTGATGTGGGTGGAGGCGGACGCCGAGACGCGGGCGTTCTTGTACGTTGATTCCGTGGTCGTCTCCGCGGAGCTCGATGCATGATTCGCCGCAGCCACACCGCGTTGGTGGAACGGAACGTCGAGTGGTCCGGGGCATTTGCGACGGAGCCCTACGAAGCGGGTTGGGCCTCGGAGGCGCTCTTCTTCGTGCGGACGCTCCGGCCCGTCACGCTGAGCCCCAACGCGTCCGCCGCAGTGCAGGTCTCCCCGGACGGCATGGTCTGGTGCGATGAAGGGACCGTCGTCCCTCTGCGGGGAGATCCTGGGCAGACGTTCTGCCGCGTTCGGCAGTTCGGGGGGTGGCTTCGGCTCACGGGCCACTTGCCTCCGGGGGAGACGCTCGCGGTAACCGTCTACCTCGTCCTCAAGGAATGACCGCCGCGCCGAGCCGAGCTAGGTCGCTCCTTCGAGTCGCGACCAGATGTTGATGGCGTAGTGGATCCCGTTCGCGAAATGAGGGATGGTCATGAACTCGTTGGGCGCATGGCCGAGCCAGTCGGGGGGCCCCACGCCCGTGGCCACTCCGGCCACGCCCAGGCGGACGCCGAGCCAGCACGCCTGACGGCCCGAGGCCTCAGACCGCGGTTTGACCAACGGCGCGGCGGGCGCGTAAGTCTGGCGGGCGGCCTCGATCACGGCCCGAGATACGTGCGAACGAACGGGGGCCCTAGAGGGCTCGATCATACTCTTCGGCGCGACGCGTACGTCGCCATACCCATGACGAGCCAGATGGCGCTCCAGCTTCCCGAGGATGTCGCGGGGGTCCTGGCGCCAGACTAGGCGGAAATCCAGGTGGGCGCGGGCCCGATGGGGGAGCACCGTCTGCGTGCCCTCGCCGGCATAGCCGGCTCGGAACCCGGCGATGTTGCATGTCGGCTGGAACAGCAGACGTTCCAGGGCCGCCGTCCCGGTCACGCCCGTGAGGAAACGGTCGACGCCGAGGTGAGCGCTCTGCGCGGCGTTGTCCCACGTGTACCCATCGAGGAGGCGGCGCTCCTCCCCGTCCGGGGGTAGCACGTCATCATAGAAGCCTTCGATCGCGATCCGCTCGTCGGCTCCCTTCAGCGTCCCCAGGGCCCAGACGATTCGCCAGGCGGGGTTCGGCACGAGCCGCGCCCGGGCGCTGTGTAGATCTTTCGTGCCGCCCTGACAATCGAGGTGCACGTAGAGGAGGCCGCTGCTGCCGAGGGTGATCGTCGGCCGGTCCGATGGATCGAAGCCGCCGTCGAAGGAGAGCGTGAAGTCGCATCGCAAAAGCTCCCGATGTGCATCGACGAACGCCGGCAGGCTCGGGCTTCCGGATTCTTCCTCGCCGTCGAACAAGAATTTCAGGTTGATCGGCGGGCCGTCCGCGGTGTTCACGAACGCCGCTGCCGCGGCCAGATGGCAGACGAGGTTGCCTTTGGCGTCGGTGGCCCCGCGCCCGATGATGCGGTCGCCCTCGATCTCGGCGGCAAACGGCGGATGGCGCCACTGCTCGATGGGCTCCTCGGGCTGCACGTCGTAATGGGTGTAAATCAAGAGGGTCGGAGCCCCATCGCGCGCCGCGCGCAGCTCACCAAACACGACCGGGTGCCCGTCCGTGTCGAGGGTCCGCGCGTCGATCCCGATCGACCGCATGTGCGCAACGATCAGGTCGGCGCACTCCCGGACGCCGCGGTTCTGCGAGGACACGCTCGGCTGACGGATGAGCTGGCGCAACACGTCGATGAAATCGTCCCGGTGCTCGTCAGCGTATTCGTGCACCGCGGCCTGGGCCATCTGCGCGTCTCCGATCACCTCGAGGTGCGTTGCGCTGAGCCCCTTTCGAGGACACCCGGGGGGTTCCTCCGTCGCGGGAACGGTCTAGCAGCCGTCGAAGATCGCGCGCTCACGGATCAGCTCCTTCCATGAAAGGGATTCAAACCACCGAGGGGAATCCCAGTAAGAATCCCCGACTCAGTAGGAAAGGATATCTCCATGACCCCTCGCACACCCGTGGGTCGCGCAAAGGTCGCGCTGGTCTTTGGGGCCAGTACCGGAATCGGACGTGCCACGGCATTCGAGCTCAGTCGGGCCGGGTTTGCCGTGGGGGTGGCCGCCCGCTCACTCGATGTGCTGAAAGAGGTCGCCGCCAAGCTCGAGGCGCAGGGCGCTCAGGCCGAGGCCATCGGGGTTGACGTCGCCGAACGGGCCCAGGTCGACGCCGCGGTGCGCCGGGTCGTTGACCGCTGGCACGGGTTGGACGTTGTGGTCAACTCCGCGGGCACCAACCTGATGCGGCAACGTCGCATCGACGTGATCTCGGAGGCGGACTGGAACGGGCTTCTTGCCGTGAACTTGAACGGGGCCTTCCATACCACCCAGGCCGCCGTGCTCGAGATGCGACACCGGGGCGGTGGGCTGATTATTCAGATCTCCTCGGTCTCGGGTCGGTGGGGGGATAAGTCGGGGCCGGCGTATCAGGCCAGCAAGCATGGGATCATCGGGGTGTGCCAGGCGACGATGATCGAAGAACGACTGAACGGTATCCGCGCCACCGCGATCCTGCCCGGTCTCGTCGACACCCCGCTTATTGCCCGCCGCCCGGAGCCGGTCCCCCGAGAGATTTTGGCACAGGCGATGCAGCCGGAGGATATCGCCGCCGCGTGCGTGTTCCTGGCCAGCTTGTCGCCGCGGAGTTATATCCCCGAACTCATCATGATGCCCCCGCGTCTCCAGTGCATCGGTCAGGCGATCGTGTGAATCCCGCGCGCTGATTCGGCGGCACCTCTCCAGGGAGCGCGGGCCTCGACTTCGAAAGAGGGTGGTGAGGATGAGCCCACAACTCTTGCTCATTGCCGCGGTGGCCGCCGTCGGGGTGCTCCACACGATCGTCCCCGACCACTGGCTCCCCATCACG
>DASSXJ010000217.1 GCA_035703895.1 bacterium
CAGGTGGGGCTGCCGTTTACGCTCCTCGCCTACGCGACGGTGGCGCTCGGGGGCTTCGGAAGCATCCCGGGGACGCTCCTCGCGGCTCTCCTCGTCGGCGTGATCGAAACGGTCACGGCGCTGTTCCTGCCGCCAGCGTTCAAAGACGCGTTCGTATTCGCATCGTATCTGTTCCTCGGGCTGTTCAGGCCGCAGGGCCTCTTCGGGCACTTCTGATGGATGCGGCACCGGCGCACCCACAGGCTCCCCCGGCACGCCCGCGCCGGTGGACGGTCTGGGCGCTCGGCACAGCCGGCCTTGTGGCGGCGGTCGCCTATCCGCTGCCGTTCCAGTCCTCGGGCGTCATCTACTTTCAGACCGTGGGATTCCTGGTGCTGCTCTACGCCTCCCTCGGCATCGGCTGGAACGTCATCGGGGGCTGGTGCGGCCAGTTCGATTTCGGGCCGATGGTGTTCTTTGGCGTCGGCGCGTACGCGATGGCCGCCGCGGTGAAGTTCTTTGGACTGAACCCGTGGATCGGATTCGCCGTGGCCGCCACCTTCACGGTCTCGTTCGCGGGGCTCGTCACGGCCCCGATCACGAGACTGCGCGACCACTACTTCGCGATCGCGACCAACGCCATCTGGCTCATCGCCCTCCCCATCGCCACGAACTGGGAGCTCATCGGGGGAAGCCGGGGCATGTTCATCCCGCTGGTCAGGAAGGACACCCTGCTCAGCCAGCTCGCCACCCTGCAGCCGAACGGCCGGATCAAGGAGATCGTGTTCTACTATCTGGTCCTCGGGTACTTCCTGCTCGTACTCGCCGTGGCCAGCCGGCTCGAGCGCACCAAGTTCGGATACTGGTTCAAGGCGGTGCGGGACGACGAGGAGGGGGCGCAGGCGCTCGGGATCCACACCCGCGCCTACAAAGTGATCGCGCGGTGCTTCACGGCGGGGATCTATGCGGTCGGCGGCGGCATCTTCGCGATGTGGGCGCTTTCGGTCTTCCCCGACCAGGTCTTCGACATCAACTGGGGGCTCCTCCCGACGATTGCGGTGGTCCTCGGCGGGATCGGACGCCTGTGGGGCCCCGTGGTCGGTTCTCTGATCCTGGTGCCGATCTCGCAGCTGATCAGCACGTACCTCGGCACCGGCCCGCTCGCCGGACGCGGGATCGATCTCATCGTGTACGGCCTGCTGATCATGATCGTCGCGGCGGCGCGTCCGCAGGGTCTCCTGTCGCTGCCGTGGCGGCGCTGGCTCGGCGGCGAGCCTCTGGCGGCCGCCGGCAGCACCCCGGAGCGGTCGCCGTGATCGCGCTCGGCGTCGACCACGTCACGAAGCGGTTCGGGGGGCTCGTGGCCAACGACGACGTTACGTTCCAGATCGGCGAGGGTGAGATCGTCGGGCTGATCGGTCCGAACGGCGCCGGCAAGACGACCCTGTTCAACTGCGTGGCCGGCTACATGCACCCCGAAGAAGGGCGGATCCGGCTGTATGGGCGCGAGATCACTCAGAGCCGCCCCGACCAGATCTGCCGAGCGGGCGTGTCCCGCACGTGGCAGCTCGTGCGGATCTTCCGCCGGATGAGCGTGCTGGACAACGTGATGTGCGGCGCGTTCAACCGGGTGAACGCCGCCGGCGAAGCGCGGCGCCGGGCGCTCCGCCTCGTCGAGTTCGCGGGCCTCTCCGGGAAAGAGGGCGTCGCCGCCGGGACCCTGACGCTGGCCGACAAAAAGCGGCTCGAGATCGCGCGGGGCCTGGCCACCCTGCCGCGCGTTCTGCTTCTCGACGAAGCGATGTCGGGCCTCAATCCGGCCGAGACCGGCACCGCCGTCGAGTTCGTGCGCCTCGTGCACCGGGAGTTCCGCAAGGAGTTTGCCGGAGAGGCGAGCCCGATGACGATCTGCGTGGTTGAGCACGTCATGGAGGTAGTCATGCCCCTTTCACACCGGGTCATCGTGCTCGACTACGGCAAACTGATCGCCGACGGCCCCCCCGAGAAGGTGGCCCGCGATGAGTTGGTGATCAAGGCGTATCTGGGCGCCAAGTACCGTGCTCGAAGTCACTGACCTGCGCGTCTCATACGCGGGCGAGGTCATAGCGCTCCAAGGGGTCTCCCTCAGCGTGCGCGATGGCGAGGCGGTAGCCCTCGTCGGATCGAACGGGGCCGGGAAGACGACCCTGCTCCGGGCCCTCGCCGGGGTGTTGGACGCGGGCGGAGGCGAAGTCCGGTTCGACGGCCGGCCGATCACCCACGTCCCCGCCTCCGAGCGCGTCCAGCTCGGCATCGCGCTGGTCCCCGAGGGGCGGCGGCTGTTCAGCCGCCTCAAGGTGCGCGAAAACCTGATCCTCGGAACCTACACCAACAAGGACCGCGCGCATCGTGCTCGCCGGCTGGAGTTCGTCTTCTCGCTGTTCCCGGTCCTGTCGGAGCGCGCGGACCAGCGGGCCGGGACGCTCAGCGGCGGCCAGCAGCAGATGCTGGCGATCGCCCGGGCGCTGATGCTGGATCCGAAGCTGCTGATGCTCGACGAGCCGTCGTTGGGGCTCAGCCCGGTCCTGGTCGACCAGATCATGGAGGCGCTCCAGAAGCTCCACCGCGAGCAAGGAATGACCATCCTGCTCGTGGAGCAGAACGTCCCCGCGGCTTTGGAACTGTGCGAGCGAGGGTATGTCCTCCAGACCGGCCGCATGGTCTCCCACGGGTCGAGCGCCGAGCTGCTGGCCACCGACTTGGTCCGGAAATCTTACCTCGGCATCTAAGGGCGAACCTCGCAGAGGCATCCCGGGAGGAGAAGAGGGTCGAAGGACCAAATGATTTCCAAACTTCCGCGATGATGCATGTAGGGGGGGCTGCTCGATGCGCTGGAAGCAGTCGGGGACTACACTGGCGCTGTTCCTCACCGCCAGTGCGCTGGCGTTGTGGGCGGGAACGCCGATGCCGGGCGCGTGGAGCGCCGCGGCGATCAAGGAAGTGCCCGTGGGGGTCGTCGTCCCGTTGACCGGGACATTCGCGAGCCTCGGGCAGGAGCACCTGTGGGCGGACCAGACCGCTGTCGACATCGTCAACAACGCTCACCCGGACATCTCGATCTACTACGCCAAGACCGAGGGCCTCCCAAATCTCGGCGGGGCAAAGATCAAGATGATCGCCCGTGACGATCAGAGCAAGGGCGACCTCTCCCGCACCGTGGCGATCCAGCTGATCACGCAGGACAAGGTGGCCTGGCTGGACGGGACGACGATCTCGGGCAACACCTCGGTCATCCAGCCGGTGGCCGAGCAGTACGGCATCCCGTATTCCTGCCATGGGTGCTCGTCGCCGACGCTGACCGAGAAGGGGTTCAAGACGTTCTGGCGGACCGGGCCGAACGACAGGGTGATGATCGGGGCCATCTTCAGCTTCCTCAATGAATGGCCCAAGCACGGCGGGCCGTCGGACCTCAAGAAGATGGCGCTCATGATCTGCGACAACCTCTTCTGCCAGGACGGCCGGAAGGTCGCCCTGGATCTCGCCGCCAAGAGCGGGATCCAGGTCGTCGAGGAGATCACGACCAAGATCGGGGGCGCAAGCCTGACCTCGGAGGTGCAGCGCCTGCAGGGCTCCACCCCCGACTTCCTCTTCCTCATCGAGTACCCGCCGGATACGATCGTTCTCCAAAACACGATGAAGGCGGCCGGCTGGATGCCCAAAATCATCGTGACCAGCGACGGCGCGTTCGACGATGAGACCTGGCTGCAGGCCACCAAGAAAGTGAACGGCGCCGTGGGGTGGATGGGCCGCGACCCCACGGTCGTGGACCAGGCCCGCAAGAACCCCAACTGGGTCAAGATCAACGAGATCTATAAGAAGTACAGCCACGGCCAGAACATGGGCGACCTGGCGATGCGCGAGTTCACGGGGTTCATGTGGATCGCCGACACCATCAACCGGGCCGGCTCGCTCGAGCCCGAGAAGCTGCTCGAGGCGGCGGCCAAGACGTTCACCCGGCCGAAGGACCTGATTATTGACTACACTGGGGTCAAGTTCGACCAGAACCATCAAAATATTCTGGCCGGCGGGGTCGTGGCGCAGATAGGCTGGGACGGGGAGAAGCACCTGCTGTGGCCCTGGGACAAGGCGGCGCAGAGTGGCTACAAGGTGATGTACCCGAGTCCCTCCTGGGACGAACGGGCCAAACACCCCGCCCCGTAGTAGGGCGTACCAATTGTGAAGGTGAATTGTTAAGCCGGGGCCCGGGACTGGCCTTCACAAGATCTTGACAATTTCTTCAAAACATCCGAGTACACTCGTAGTGATCAACGGGTGGCCCCCGAGGGCTGCGAGATTGAGCGGTCGAGGAGGAAACGTGTGATGAAACAGGGCACCGCGGTCTTCCTGGGCGTGTTGATGGCGCTCCTCGGGTTAGCAGATGTGGGCCAGGCCCAGCCGCCTCAGACGGTGCAGGTTCAGGGCACCATCCGCGCGGTCGACTGCCAGGCGTATACGGTGACCCTCGACACTGCGGGAGGACCGCTGGCTTACCGCACAGCGCCGTCTGCGGCGATCATCGTGAACTCCGCCGGAGTTCCATTGTGTGCCCTGCAGCAGTACCCCGGCGCCTCGGCCAACGTGTGGGTGACCGCGATTCAGAGTGAGTTGGTCATCACCCGGATCGATGCGGTAGCGCAGGGCTACGCGCCTTCGAAGCCGGCGCCGTACGCGCCGGGGCCATCCCCGTACCAGGCCCCAGCCCCTGGCAACTATGCTCCTCCGGGCTATTACACGCCCCCGACCTATTACGCGCCCCCGACCTATTACGCACCCCCGGCCTATTACGCGCCCCCGGCCTATTACGCGCCCCCAGCCTATTACGCGCCGCCGCTCGTGGGCGTCGTGTTGGGCACGGTCGTCGTCGCGGGTCTCATCTATCTACTGGTGCGCCACTCGAGCGGAGCTCTCTATCGGTATCCGTATTACGGCTCGTACTACAGGAACTACTACCGGCCGATCTACCGCCCGTATTACGGCCCCCTCAGGTACGCCCCCGCGTACGGGTGGTGCCATCCCACTAGAGTGTGGGGCTACCGGTGCTGATAGGCACCCACTCGAGCGCGGCGCGTCAGCCTGCGATCTCGCGGTAGACCCGGAGGAAGTTTAACCCCAGGAGCCTGCGAAGTTCGTCTTCGTTGAAGCCCCACGCGGCCAGCGCCACGGTCAGGTTGGGCCAGTCGCCGAACGTGTCGTACCCCTTCAGGTGGTACTCGGGCGTGAGCCGGTGCTCCTTGAGCCGGAATCCCGCCCAATCGAATGTGCCGGCGCGGTGCCGCGGCATCGAATCCGGGTACTCCACGATGGATTCGGTGCCGGGGCCCTTCCCGGTCTTGTCCGTGCCGATTCCCACGTGATCGATGCCGCACACGTCCACCAGGTGCTCGATGTGCCGGCAGAAGTCATCCAGCGTGGCCTCCACGGACTCCGCGATGAATCCCGGCACGATCACGACGCCAAAGAACCCGCCGCGGTCGGCCACCGCTTTCGCGAGCTCGTCGGTCTTGCCTCGGTCGTGATAGCAGACGGCCTTGCTGGCCGAGTGGGAGACGACGATCGGCGCCGCTGACACCTTGAGCGAGTCCCAGCCCACCTGCTCGCTGCAGTGGCTGACGTCCACCAGGATCCTCAGCTCGTTCAGACGCCGCACCACTTCGCGGCCAAAATAGGACAGGCCGCCCTGGTGAGCCTCGGTGCAGCCATCGCCGACGAGGTTGCGGAGGTTATAGGTCAGCTGAACCATTGTGACGCCGAGGTTGTGGAAATACTCGATCCGATCGAGGTCGTCGCCGAACGGCGTGGTGTTCTGGAAGTCGAGGAGCAGCCCATACTTGCGATCACGGTGCACGCGCTCGATTTCGGCCGCGCGCCTGACGATCTGTAGCTCCCCCCCAAGGGCGTCCACGAAGGTGTAGGCCCTCGCGATTGCTTCGCACGCCCGCTCGAATGCCCCGGTCGCCTTGTGCGATCCTGAGAACGTTCCGCAGGCGACGGTGACCCCGGACCGGCGCCACAAATTGAGGTATGCCTCCCGGGCTTCCGGAGACGCCTGAATCTCACGGGCGGCCAGGACGGCCATCTGGGGGGCGACCTCGTCGCGCCCCAGGCCCTGCCGGGCGGCCTCGGCCACAATCCCCTTCATCTTCTCCGTGTACAGGAATCCGTTGATCGCCGGCGGCTGCTGTGTGTCGATCACCAACGCCTCGCGGTGCAGCTTCCGGGCCTCATCGGGGGTCAACGTCGGCTTCCGCTTCGGCATCGCGCGCCGCCTCTCCAAATGGATTGAGGATGAACCGATGTCATGGACGATCTACGCGGCCGCCTCAATGGAGTCCTCCGCACGCCGCCCGCTTCACTCATTCGAATGAGGGCCAGGCTCTCAGGTGAATGGGGAGCCGTTTCAACATAAGGGATCAGGGGGCCCGCCGGGCCCGGGGGAAAGACCACGGCCAAGAAGCAGGTCCGTTCAAAGGGGGACAACGATGCGCGCACTCATCCTTTCACTTGCTGTGGTCGTGAGCTGGGTCATGCTCGGCGCAGCGCCGGTGCACGGTCAGTCGATCACCGGCCTGGGGCAGGCCGATCAGGTACTCAACCTGTGCCACCAGCCGACGCTCATCACCGGCGAAAACTGCGGCGGCCACGGCGATCACGAAGGCGGCGGAAAAGGCAGGGGCTAATAGTCGCGGGGGTGTCGGTCAGACACCCCCCTTGACGCTCGACCGCCACGCGGACCACATCTCGTCCACGGCGCCGGGCCGGTACATCACGTCGAGAACCGTCATGGCGAGCCCCTTCGCGGCGGCGAGCATCGCGTTGAAGCCCTGCGGGGATCCCGACGCTTCCCGGAACTCAGGCGTGTGGCCGGAGACATCGCCGTCCACGATCTTGAGGTACGGATGGATGGTCGGCACGGTCATGCTGACGTTCCCGATGTCCGACGAGCCGATGCCTCCCTGCGACGGAGGCTGCTCGCCCTCGATGCCGAGGCGCCGCATGTTCTCCGCAAACATCTCCACCAGCACACGGTTGTTGTAGCGCTCGGCGTAGACCTCTCCCTCCTCGAACTCCACGCTCGCGCCGGTGGCCAGCGCGCCTGCCTCGGCGCACCGCTTCACCTTGGCCAGGACGTCCGTGAGCGCCTGACGGGTCCTCGCCCGCACGGAAAACTCCCCCTCGGCAAACGCGGGGACGATGTTCGCCGCGTCGCCGCCGTGGTTCACGATCCCATGGATGCGGACGTCACTGGTCACGTGCTGCCTCAGCGAGTCGATCCCGTGAAAGGTCATGAGGAGGGCATTGAGCGCGTTGATGCCCTTTTCCGGCATCGCCGCGGCGTGTGCCGCGCGACCGCGAAACCTGACCGCGAGCCGTAGTGCCGCCAGACCCCCTCGCGTCCACCAGTTGCTCCGCGAGGGGTGAAACATCATCGCCGCATCGATCCCCTCAAACACTCCCCGGTCGACCATGAAGACCTTCCCGCCGCCGCCCTCTTCGGCGGGCGTCCCGAGCACCGTGAGCGTCCCGGGGAGGGTTGGCGACGCGCGCCGGAGCGCGGCGGCCGCGCCCACGCTCGCCGTGCAGATCAGGTTGTGGCCGCACGCGTGGCCCAGACCGGGGAGCGCGTCGTACTCGGCGAGGAGGGCCACGTGGGGGCGGTCCCGGCTGCCTCGGGACTGGGCGCGGAACGCGGTCTCGAGGCCGGCGATCCCCGGCTCGAACGCGAACCCGCGCTCTTGGAGATACGCGCCGAGCCATGCCGCGGCCTTGCGCTCCTCAAATGCGGTCTCCGGATTCGCATAGATCTGCCCGCTCAACGAGACGAGGTCGTCTCGCATCGCGTCGACTTCCCGGCACACGCGATCCTTGAGCGCGGTCAACTCATCCATGTGCGGACACCCCGTGCAGTCTGGTTCTTCGGCGCCACAATTGGTCCCTCCGCTCGTCTGGAGGAGGCAGGAGCGATTCCTCACGGCCACGAACAACCGCGGCCGCGACACTCGAACAGGAGGTCACGATGAAGGCGAGCGTGCTTCACGAGGCCGGCGGGCCCACAGCCCTCCGTTTCGAGACCGTAGCAGATCCGACCCCGGGCCCCGGCGAAGTCGTCGTGCGCCTCGACGCCGCCGCCCTCAACCACCGCGACCTGTTCATCACCAAAGGCCAATACGCCGGCCTCCGCTTTCCGATCATTCTCGGGGCGGATGGCACGGGAAAGATGGCGCAGCTCGGCTCGGGCGTGACGGGCTTCAAGACGGGCGACGCGGTCGTCATCAACCCCACGCTCGAGTGGGGAGACGATCCTCGCGCGCAGGGACCTCGGTTCCGGATTCTCGGCCTCCCCGACAACGGGACCTTCGCCGAACTGGTGAAGGTGCCCGCGGCCAACGTCCTCCCGCGCCCCGCGCATCTCTCGGTCGAGGAGGCGGCGGCGATCCCGCTGGCCGGGATGACTGCGTACCGCGCCCTGGTGACGCGCGGACGGGTCCAGCGGGGCGAGACTGTACTCGTGCTGGGGATTGGCGGCGGGGTCGCCACGTGTGCGCTGCTCATCGCGAAGCAGGTGGGGGCGCGGGTGCTGGTCACCTCGAGCAGCGACGCGAAGCTCGAACGGGCGCGGGCGCTGGGCGCGGACGGCGGGTTCAATTACCAGACCGCGGACTGGGTCAAGGCCGCGCGAGAGGCGACCGGCGGGCAGGGGCCCGACCTCATCATCGATGGGACGGGCGGCGTCACGTTCGACAAGGCGCTCGATGCGGCCCGCCCCGGCGGCCGGGTCGTCAGCTACGGCGCGACGACGGGGGCGACACCCGAGCTGACCGTGCGCCGGGTCTTTTGGAAGCAGCTCAACATCTTGGGGTCGACGATGGGGAGTCCTGAAGACTTCCGGGGCATGCTCGCTGTATTCGGTTCTGGATCGGTACGCCCGGTCGTCGACCGAGTGTTCCCGCTGGAGGATGCCGCCAAGGCGCTCGAGCATATGGACCGGGCGGCCCAGTTTGGGAAGATCGTGCTCCGCATCGCGTAACCTTTCAGGCCCGCTCGGTCAACGTGGCTGGCGGATGGGCGCACAGGCCCGCGAGCCAGGCCCGTGTTGCGTGGGGCGAGCGGAGGCGCACCACCGTGAGATGCGCGTGCTCGGGGCGGCCGAATAGTATCGGATACTCTTCACGGTACTTCCGATACGTTTTTAGGGCCCAGAGGATGATAGAATCGCGGCGAAACAGGGCCGTCGTCAGCCGCTCGCGGTTCCCGCTCCACAACTCTTCCCGTGTCACGGCCCGTTTGAGGGTCCGGCAGGCCAACTGCCATAAGATCACCGGCAGCGAGTAATCGAGCCACACCACGGTGTCGGCGCGGCTCCAGAAAAGTTCTCGGACTTTGCTGTAGTTCCCATCAACCACCCACGCAGCGCCGCCCACAGCCCACGTGAGACGATCTCGCAACACGTCCGTTGGCGCCTCGGTCCAGTTCGCCTCCCAATGGAGCGCGTCGAGCTCGACGTGAGGAACGCCCAGACGCCCGGCGATTGCACGCGCGAGGGTGGTCTTGCCCGAACCGGTTGTGCCCACTACGACGATCCGCCGCATGACACCGACATCGTATTCTGCGACAGCGCGGGGGACAAGTCAACAACGCGGCTTCCTAGACGCCGAAAGTTCTAAGGCTTGTAGTGGAGCTGCTGTACGATCGCGCACAGCGCGGGCGCCTCGGCAACCGGCCAGACGTTCGTGATGCGGCCGTTGCCGTCCAGGTCCGCGAAGACTTGCGCAGCCAGGCTCGGATTCTGCTCGTCGAACGCGACCAACATGACGACATGGGTCCCGGCAAAGAAGGCCAGGAACGAGGCGTTGTCGTCGTCATGGTTTCCCAAGGGGCCAAAGACCGGGACGTCAACTCGGGGCGGGACGAGCAATTGGACGTAGCGGACGTCCGGCCCGCCCGTCGGGCACTGCCCGACGCCCGCGCCATTGACAGGGACGAGCCCGTTCAACAAGGAGGCGATGGGATCCCCGACTTTCGCGCTCCGAACATGCTGGGCGGATGCGGTCAACGTGGCCACAGCCGTAAACAAGACAACTAGGGGCACGACCAGCCATGTGCGGACCATTGGCAGCCTCGCTTTCGTCTGGGACTTGGTGTTGTCGTAAGCACACGTGATCATTATTCCCTCGTCCAGAAAGGCTGCGAGGGACACGGTAACCCCAGGAAATTCAGGACGGTTCCGTCTCGATAATGACACACGGATGGTGCGTTGACCTGCGCGCGCGTAACAGGAGGCACCGCCGTCACGAAGCCGACGGCCAGAGCGAAAAGGATCACGAGCACAAGTCGTATGGTCACCCACCCCGCTAAACCGGACTTGGGTTCGGCCCATTCCCACTGCAGAGGCGCAGTCTAGCGTACGCTTGGGGCAACCTCAACGTCGCGTGATGCGTCACCCTGTCCCTCCTTCGCGCCCGGACCGGTCAAGCGCTGGCGGCCAGGCGCCCCTTGAGGTCGGCGGGCCGGAACGGTCCCGGATCGGCAATCAACCGACGAGCGGCATCCACTTTCCCCCACGTGTTCCATAGGAGCACCCCCCGGACGCGTCCACCCTTCATGTAATAGATCACGCCTTCCCGGTACGGCTCCTTCCAGTCCGGCACGGTTTCGAGTCGGGCGTCCAGGTCGCCCACGGCTTCGTATCCCAACTCAAAGAGATCCGAGTAGAAAAACGGGAGGTGCGTGTACGGCCCTCCCTGCCCCGCCATCGCCTGTCCGGCCGCCCGGCCCATCGTATTCGCATTGTCTTCATGCTCGACGCGGGTGCGCACGCCCAGGGCAGCGTTCGGGAACGCGGCCACATCGCCGGCTGCGAAAATATCTGGATGGGAAGTCTTCAGCAGCCGGTCCACGACGATCCCGTTGTCGATGTCGAGGCCGGCCGCCTCCGCCAGCTCCGTCGCCGGCTGAATCCCCAGCCCGGCGACGATGCCGTCGACCGTGAGCTCCTGTTTTCCCTGGGTGCGGACGGCGTACCGGCCCCCCTGAGGCGTGAGGCCCACCGCGGTGTCCTCAGCGATGACCTCAACCTCCTTGCGCCTGTAGAAGTCGGTGACATACCGGGCGAGATCTTCGGGAAAGACCCGTCCACCGATCCAGCGGTCCCGGTAGACCATGACCACCCGCTTGTGGTTCATGGCGAGGGCGGCGGCGACTTCGGACCCAATAAACCCGCCGCCGATCACGAGGAACCGCTCACCCTGCTGCGTGAGGGCCCGGAGACGCTCGTAATCATCGAGGGTCCGATAGTAGATGATCTGGTCTCCTCCGAATCCGAGGCGCCGGGGGACTCCGCCGGTGGCGAGGAGCAATTTCTCATAGGTAAAGACGGTCCCCCGATCATCCGTCACGCGCTTTTCGCCGGGATCGACCGTGCGAACGGTCCGGCCGAGGTGAAAGTCAACGCCCTGGTGGTCGGTCTTCCGCCAGATGCTCTCCACCGGTTGTCCCTTCCACAGCGCCTTGGACAATGGAGGCCGATCGTACGGCGGATGAGGATCTGTCCCGATCAATCCGATCGCGGTCGACGAATCCGACTGACGGATGCCCGCGATCGCCGCGTCCGCGGTCATGCCGCCCCCCACAATGAGGTACTGGTAGTGGGCCATGATCTGTCCTCCCTCAGAACCCCCCGGCCCCCGGCGCCGGAGCGGAGACGAGATGCTGCCCCAGGTGATAGTAGGCTTGGAGCGCCCTGGCCAAGATTTCGTAGCGTTCGTGCTGGTCGCGATAGCGCGCGCTCCTGGCGGGATCGGGCGCCAACTTTTCAACCGTGGTGACGAGGGGAGCGATGTCCTCGAGCCGGGCAATCGCCCCGATCGCCTTGGCCGCCATCATCGCGGCCCCGAACGCGGACGCCTCCGGCTGATTGGGCAGCCAGGCTTCGATCCCGAACACATCCGCGACGAGCTGCCTGATCAGGGGTGAGTGCGTCAGCCCCCCCGACAGCAGGACGCGCGAGGGGGTGCCGATTTTCTCCGTCACGACGCGCTCCACGGACCGCAGCGCGAGGACCACTCCCTCTACCGCCGCCCACACGAGCGCTTCCCGATGGTGGGATAGGTCGAGGCCCACGAACGCCCCCCGCAACCTCGCGTCCCAGTATGGGGCGCGCTCGCCCGAGAAAAATGGCAGGCAGATGATGTCGGAGGTCGAATCCGCCAGGTGGCGGATCGACGCGATCGCATGCTCGAACCGTCTCTCGTGCGGGACGTCCGGATACGCGAGCTCGAACACCCACTCCAGGCTCGCCCCAGCGGAGCTCGTCGCCCCCCCCACGATGTAGTGCTCGTCATCAAACGCATAACAAAAGGCGCGCCCCTGTGTATCGATGACAGGGTCACCCACGGTGGCACGGACGGCGCCGCTCGTTCCGAGCGTCGCCGCCAGGTCCGTCGGCGCGAGGGCCCCGACGCCAAGGTTCGCGAGGGCCCCATCGCTCGAGCCCAAGACCAGCGGAGCGCTTTGATGGAGACCGAGGGCGGCCACGACGGCGGGCTTCACATCGGTCCTCGTGGTGTAGGTTGACGCGGGCGTCGACAGACGCTCCAGGGTGATCCCCGCGGCCTCCAGCGCTCGTCCGTCCCACCGTCGTGTGAACACATCAAACAACCCGGTGGCAGACGCGATTCCATGATCCACCAGCCACTCGCCTACCCAGCGGTAGACGAGTAATTCCTTCATGGACACGAACCGCGCCGCCCTCCTGAAGAGGTCCGGCTGGTGCTCGGACAGCCAGCGTAGTTTGCTGACCGGGAGCATGGGGTGCATCGGGACCCCGGTCCGGAGGTAGAGGCCGGCCGCGGTGCCGTCGGCCCGCCATTCCTCGGCGATGTCCGCCGCACGCCGGTCCATCCAGGTGATGAACGGCCCCATGGGCTCC
>DASSXJ010000218.1 GCA_035703895.1 bacterium
CACGTGGTCTGGTCCAACACCTGGTACGATCCCGGCCAAGAGAAGGAGGCCGCGGAGAGCCTGCTCAGCATCGGCGCGGACGTCCTCGCGCAGCACCAGGACTCGCCGGCCGCGATCCAGGCGGCCGCCGCCAAGGGCAAGTACGCCGTCGGGTACAACTCCGACATGAGCAAGTTTGGACCGAAGACATTCCTCACAGCGCCCGTGTGGGACTGGGGCCCGATGTACGTGTACTTCGCCAAAAAGGTGGAGGCCGGGACTTTTGCGGGAGAGGACGTGTGGTGGGGGATGGACAGGGGTGTGGTGGACATCGCGCCGATTGGGCCCATGGTCCCCGCCGCACTCAAGACCATGGTGATGGCGAAGCGGACCGCGATGATCGCGGGGAAATTTAACGAATTCGCCGGGCCGATCAAAGACCAGACCGGAAAGGTGCGGATCGCAGCCGGCAGCGCCCTGGGCGACAGCGCGCAGTTGTCAATGAACTGGTTCGTGGAGGGCGTCGTCGGCACGGTACCGACAAAGTAGCCCGCTTCATGATCGTCGCCGCCGGCACGCTGTGGTCCTCGAAGGACCGCGGCATCTTCGACCCGAACTCCCTGGTGGTGTCGATATTCAGATGAAACATCTCTCACGCGCCGAGCGACGCCGTCGAGCTCGCGAAGGCCCATCGGTTCCGCCGCCGAGCCCCCCGCCTCCGAGCAGGCCGGTGCCTGAGCGCACGGCGCAGGCGCGCACGGGCGTACGGCCGGGGAGCCGCCGCCGGCGGCAGCCCGCGTGGATTTGGTGGTCCGTTGGGGTTGCCGCCCTCGTCGTCATCGGGGGTGGTGCCTGGTGGGCGCTCTCCTCGCGGACGGCCGCCCAGGGTGGGCCGACCCTCCAGGGCGAGCGGGTCCCGTACGAGGGAAACACCCACGTGCCAATGGGCAGCGACATCAAGTACCGCGCCCACCCCCCGGCATCCGGGGACCACTACCCCACCCCGGCGCCGAGGGGCGTGTACCCGGAGGGTCTCCTCGAGGGGTTCTGGGTGCACAGCCTAGAGCACGGATACATCGTGCTGGCGTACCGGCCTCCGGTGTCGCCGGATCAGATCCAGCAGTTCCAGGAGATGGTGCGAAGTTTTCCCAAGAGCAAGTACGGCTACGCGAAGTTGGTGATCGTCCCCTACAAGGACATGGAGCACCCGTACGCGGTGCTCGCGTGGACCTGGCGGTTGTGGCTGGATCAGTTTGACCGCGAAAAGATCGTGGAGTTCTACCGCGCCCACGTCGATCATGGCCCCGAAGACATTCCGTAACGGCTACTGCATCGCGCGGGTCGCGCCGCCGTCGATGGTGATCGTCGTGCCGGTGATGTAGCTCGCCTGATCGGAGGCCAGGAACACGGCCATATTGGCGAACTCCCGCGGATCGCCGTAGCGTCCGGCGGGGATCGCCGCCGTGCTTTCCCGCTCCACGTCCTCGACGGTGCGGTTGCTCGCCCGCGCGGCCGCCAGATCGACCTCCTGGGTGCGGCGCGTCCGGATGCGCCCCGGGGCGAGATTGTTCAGGAGAATCTTGTGCGGCGCCAGTTCGAGCGAGAGGGTCTTCGCGAGCGCAACCACGCCGGATCGGAATACGTTGCTCAGGACGAGGCTGGGGATCGGGACCTTCACCCCTGAGGTGATGATCGTGATGACGCGTCCCCCTCCCTGGGCTTTCATCGACGGTACCGCCCCCCGGATCAACCAGACCGCGCTCATCAGGTTCTGCCGGAACGCCTGCTCCCACTGAGCGTCGGTGAGCACGAGCGCGGAACCCGGCGGCGGGCCGCCCGCGTTGGCGACGAGAATGTTGATCTTACTGAAGTGGCTCAGCGCGGCCCCGATCAGCGCGTCTGCCCCCTCGGGTCGGGACACGTCGGCCGGGACGCCCATGGCGTGCCGGCCGGTGCTCCCGGAGATCTCGGTCGCGGCGCGGCGGATCGCCTCCGCGTTTCGGCTGCCGATGACCACGTCCGCGCCGGCCTCCGCGAGGCCTTGGGCGATCGCGCGCCCGAGCCCGGCGCTGGCGCCTGAGACCACCGCGACCCGGCCCGACAAATCGATTTTCATGTGGATCCCTCCCTGCTTCCTGTGGGATCGGTGCGCGCTACCGTGTTCACCAGGTCCTGGAATCCGTTGATCCGGCAGGCCACGGTGTCGCCGTCCTCGATCACAGCCGCGCCTGGGGTACCGGTGCAGAGCAAGTCTCCCGGCTCGAACTCGAACACGCGTGAAAAGAACGCCAGGAGATGGAACGGGGAAAAGGCCATGTCGCTGACGGTGTTCGACGCCGCGGCCCGGTCGTTGCGGACCGTGGTCACGCGTATAGCACCCAGATCGGGAATCTCATCCGGAGTCACGATCCACGGCCCGAAGCTCAGGAAGGTCGGAAACGACTTCGCCCGCGTCAGAAACCGCGGGTTTCGGCGGAGGATATCCTCCGCGGTCATATCGAGGAGCGTGACGTATCCGAACAGCGCCGCGGCCGCCTCACGCTCGGTGAGATCGCGGCACCGGCGGCCCAGCACGAGCCCCAACTCGGCTTCGGCGGTGACCCGCTGAGACGCCATCGGCAGCCGGATGGTCTCGCCCGGACCGATGATGGTCGTCCAGGGCTTCATGAAGGACGCCGGTTCCTCGGGGACCGTCACGCCGAGGTCGTGGGCATGCGCCCGGTAATTGAGGCCGATCCCCCAGATCTTTGGCGGGCGTCGATACGGAGCGACGAACGTGGGGGCGTTGAGCGGGGCGGGTCGGGGGTGGTTCCCCCGCGTACTCGCCGAACGAAAC
>DASSXJ010000219.1 GCA_035703895.1 bacterium
ACCGGATCGCGTCCGATGACCAGCACCACGTGGTCACAGTGGGGGATGATGGCCGCGTTCGCGCGGGACGGGTAGGCCGGCAGATCCGCGATCACGTAGTCGGCCGTCGTGGCCAGCCCCTTGAGGATCGCCTCGGCCTGCGCGGGCTCGAGCTCTTGAAACTCCTCGACCCGCTGCGGCCCGAAGAGGATCTGCAGCCCGTCCGGATCCTTGTAGAGGAGCGGGCTCAACGTCTCGGCGGTGATGCGCTCCGGGGGCAGCGTCCGGAGGCTGGCCAAGGTCCCCGTGGGGGTGTGGTTCACCAGGAAGGACAGGGTGCTCCAGCACGGGCTCAGCTCGGCGACGAGCGCGCGGTTGCCCTGCTTTACGATCGCCGCCGCCACGTTGAGGGCCGCCGTCGTCGTCCCCACGCCGCCCTTCGCGCCGATGAACCCCACGACCCGTCCGGGGATCGTTCGGAAACCCTGGCCGGTCCGGCCATTCCGTGCCCGGTCGCGTTCGAACGTGTAGCGGAGCACCCGCACGAGCGAGTGGCCCCGCACATTTCCTTTGACCAGGTAATCCTGGGCGCCCTCTCGTACCGCCTGCATCGCCAGCGCGTCGTCCTCGACGACGGTGAGGATCACGACCGGAACGTCGGGGGCGTGAGTGCGGACCTGACGGAACGTGTCGAGTCCGCGGCTGTCCGGCAGCGTGAGGTCCAGCAGGACGACATCGATCCCTCCCCGCGCGAGGCGCGTGAGCCCTGCCGAGAGCCTGTCGGCGCGGACGAGATCGAATTGGACGCCTTGCGCGTCGGCCAGGAACTCCTGAATGAGCCGGCCGTCGCCGGGATTGTCCTCGATCAGCAGAATTCTGATCTTCTTGTCGCCCATCATCCGCCTCGCACGTATCGACTGCGAGCCGGCATGCTGATGGTTCGCAACCAGAACGTATCGATCGCCTGGAGGATCGCGATGAACTCCTCCAACCCTCCCGGTTTCTTGACGCAGCAGTTCGCGTGCAAATCGTAACACAGCGCGACATCGCGTTCCGCGTCCGACGAGGAGAACACGACGACGGGAATTCGCCTCAGCGTGGGATCTTCCTTGACCTCCCGCAGAACCTCGTGTCCGCTCTTCCGGGGAACGTTGAGGTCGAGTAAAATGAGGTCCGGCCGCGGCGCCTCCGCGTGCCCGTCCGCCCGGCGGAGATAGGCCAGCGCCTCCACCCCATCGCCGACGACATCGAGCCGGTGCCCCATCCGCCCCTCCCGGAAGGCTTCCCGCACCAGACGCACGTCTCCCACGTTGTCCTCGACCAGGAGCACGGTCAACTGCCGCTGCACAGGCAGGCTAGACATGGCCGGTGGGCGCTGGGTCTGGAATGGTGAACCGAAACGTCGCCCCCTGCCCCGGCTGGGACTCCACCCAGATACGCCCCCCATGGTGCTCGACGATCTTCTTGCAGATCGCGAGGCCGATGCCGGTTCCCGGATACTCGGTACGGGTGTGCAGGCGTTGGAAGATCACGAAGATGCGCTCCGCGTACTCCGGCGCAATCCCGATCCCATTGTCGTGGACGGAGAAGACCCACTCCCTTCCGCGACGCTCCGCCGACACGTGGACATGCGGCGGAACCGAGTTGCGAAACTTGATGGCGTTGGCGATCAAGTTCTGAAACAGCTGGCGAATCTGCGGCGCGTCGCCCATGACCGTCGGAAGGGGGTCGTGGGTTACAACCCCTCTGCTCTCATCGAGGGTCATCTTGAGATCCCCCAGGACGCCCTCCAGAGCGACCCGGCAGTCCGTCGGGGCAGGCTCCGCCTTGGTCATCCCCACGCGCGAGTACGCGAGGAGATCGTTGATCAACTGCTGCATCCGAGACGCTCCGTCGACCGCGTACGCGAGGAACTGATGGGCGTCGCCATCGAGCGTGCGCCCGTGCCGCTTCTGCAACAGCTGCAGGTAACTCTTGATCATCCGCAGCGGCTCCTGCAGGTCGTGCGAGGCGACGTACGCGAATTCTTCGAGTTCCGCGTTCGAACGGGCCAGTTCTCGGGCGTGATCTCGGAGGGCCTCCTCGGCGCGCTCCCGCTCCGCGGTGCGCGCCGCGAGTCGGGTCCGCATCTCCTCAAAGGCGGCGGAGAGATTGGCCACTTCCGCCACCCCGCTCTCGGGAAGCGACGCCGCGGGATCCCCTTCCCCGAGCCTCGTGGCCTCACGGGCCAGCGCCTCGAGGGGCCGCGTCAAGAGGCCCGCAGCGGTAACGCCGATGAGGATCGCCCCCCCCACGAGCACCAGATGGACGGCGAACGCCAGTTCACGCGCGGAGTTCGCGCCGGCCACCGCGGCGGCCAGCGAGCGATCCACGACCACCCCCCATCCCAACTCGGGGATCTGGGCGTATCCGGCGAGCCGCTCCTCTCCTCTCAGGGTGTAGCGGAGCCCGCCGCGCGCGCCGCCCGACGCGAGCACGGCGGTGACCGGCGCACGACCGGAGAAATCGGTCAGCGACGGCACGCCCGCCGGATCCCGATAGGCGATCACGCGTCCACGCTCGTCAACGAGATAGATGTCTCCGCTTGTGCTGAGGCTGGCGCGCGCGAGGGTGGAGGCGATGCGCTTCGGCTCGATGACCACCCCCACAGATCCTGCGAAGGCTCCCCGCGGATCGTGGATGGCCGTTCCAAACTGCATGACCGCCCGATGAATAGACGGTCCGATTACCACCGCATGCGACGGACCGTTTGCCCGCCGGACCCCTTCAAAGATCTGGGTGCCCGCCGCTGAAAGACGGGGCAGGTCGTCGCTCCGCGCGATGGTATTTCCGGATGCGTCGATGGTCACGAACGCCACGGCGTCCGGGTAACTTCTCGAAAAGATGCGCATGATCTCTCGCTGCCGATCGGGCGTCATCCGCGAGAGGCCCGGATACACCGCCAACATGGCCACCGCGGACTGGTGGATGGCGATGAAATCCTGGACATCTTGGGCCAGCGCGGTGGCCAGGATCTGCTGGGAGCGCATCTCTTGCTCGACCCGCGCCGGCACCTCCCAGTACGTCACCACGGACACCGCAACCAGCAGCGGGACAGCCATCGACGCGGCGAGCGCGAGCCCGAACCGGGCCCGGAGCGACGAGGGATCGAGCCGCTCGAGGAAGGGACCGATCCACGGGAGGAGCGCAAGCGCTGCCCCGAGGCCGCCGTAGTACAACACCCCGATCCAGGAGCGCGCGGGCCACGCGACGAGGATCAGAAACGCGAAGAGGGGAAACGCGGCGACCAGGTACCCGACGCGTCTGAGGAGGCTGGGGGTTCGCGGAAAGATCACCAGAACGACGAGGGCAACGCCGGTGACGAGAAACGCCCCGCCGCTCCACCCGAGATGGGGGCGGGCCACGTCGTACACGGGCGCGGCCAGCTGATTCGGGAACGCGAGGATGATGAGACCGTTGGCCACAGCCGCCGCTCCCATGACGAGGGCGAACACGTCACGACCCCGATCGGTCCCCCCCGGATCGGACCGGGGTACGCACAGCGGAGCGAGAGCCGTCCCGAGCCCCAGCAGCCCGAAGTTCGCCGCCGCGGGCCACACGCCGGTAGAGGCGGAGGCATGGGCCTGCACCAGCAGGAACGTCCCCGCCGTGGCATGGACGCCGGTGCTCAACCACCAGGGGAGCACGCGCGCAGACGCCGCAACGAGGCCGAATCCGGTCAGCAGGAATCCCGTGCCCATCCAGAACAGATACGCCTGCAGCGCCAGAAAGGCGGGGATCTCGAATTGGTTGGGGACCGAGATCATCATCGCCCCGAGGAGGGCGCAGTAGATCCCCACCACCCACTGCAGCGTGACGATTCGCATGAGCCTACGGCATCCTCCGTCGCCCCGGCATCGAGGAATAGACGTCTCCCGCCCTCACGGCGCCCCTCGCCCGCGCCCGTCCCGCACGCATGCGCAAGGCCCGTGCACGGCGCACGACTCCGCCACGCCGGGACCACGATGTTATCCCATTCTTCCAAGGATAGTGCCCTCTTCGTGACTGCAACAGACCTTGCGCCCGGCGGCGGGGACCGGCCCTCCGCTGGGCGCGGTCTAACGGCCTCGGGAGAGGGGCATTACCGAGAAGCGATGATGCATGAATGGTTCAAAGCCCTGCTGATTGACGACGACCCCGGGGACGCACGCCTCGTCCGGGAAATGCTTGCCGGGGGAGGGTTTGCCCGGTTCGATCTCCAGGTCACGAACCGGCTCGCCGACGGGATGCGACGGGTGTCAGACGGGGACATCGATGTCGTCCTCGTCGACCTCAGCCTGCCCGACAGCCAGGGGATCAACACGATTTCGATCCTCCACGCGCACGCCCCGGATATCCCCATCGTGGTTTTGACCGGGACCACAGACGAGGCCACCGGGGTCCAGGCCCTCAACGCCGGCGCCCAAGAGTATCTCCTGAAGGAACAGGCGAGCGGCGTGGTGCTCGTTCGGGCCCTGCGGTACGCGATCGAGCGGAAGCGGCTGGAGCTCGCGCTCAAGCGGATGACGGTCGTCGACGACCTCACCGGGTTGTACAATCGCCGGGGATTCTTCCAGCACGCCCCCCGGCGTCTCAAGTTCGCCCACCGCGAGCAGAAACGCGCGCTGCTCGCCATTATCGATATGGACGGCCTCAAGCAGATCAACGACACCCGCGGACACATGGAGGGCGACAACGCGATCATCAGCGTGGCGGCCGTCCTCAAGCAGACGTTTCGCGACGACGACATCATCGCCCGCATCGGGGGCGATGAATTCGCCGTCCTCGCGATCGTCAAAGGCCATACGGCAGAACAGGCCATCCTCAGCCGGCTGGACAAGAATCTCACCGCCGCCGGAACGCCGGCCGGATACGTCCTGTCGGTCAGCCTTGGGCTCGCCGCCCTCGAGACGGGGGACGCCGCCGACTTCGATGAGCTGCTCAAGCAGGCCGACCAGAGCCTCTACGATCACAAGCGGAGCAAAGGGCGCATCCCTACGGCGACGCCCGAGACGACGCTCCTGGAGCATCCCACGGCCTAGCGGGCGACGCCCGAAAGACTCCCACCGGCTCGCGGAGAACTTCACGTCCATGTCCCGCGTGCCTGCATTGCCACCGCGCTTGTTGCCAGGGCAGACGATCGGGCTGATCTCGCCGTCCGGACCAGCGTCACCTGCCGTGGTCGAGGCGGCGAGGGCCCGGCTCTCGCAAGAGGGGTTCCGCACCGTAGTGGGCCGCCACGCCCTCGACGTTCGCGGCTATCTGGCGGGCAATGACGCCGACCGGGCGGCCGACGTCCACGCCATGTTCGTCGATCCGGACATCCACGCGGTGCTCTGCGTCCGGGGAGGCTACGGGGCGATGCGGCTTCTGGACGCGTTGCAGTACGATCTCATCCGCCGCCATCCCAAGATCTTCATCGGTTACAGTGACGTGACCGCCCTTCACCTCGCCTTCTACCACCGCGCGGGATTTGTGACCTTTCATGGACCGATGACGACGGCGATCGCGAAGGACGATGGACACGATCTTCATCAGTTGCTCCGCGCCGTCACCCTCCCCCAACCGCTTGGCCCGCTCGTCAACCCACCAGGGGCCCCCGAGATCGAACCGCTCGTCCCGGGCGCCGCGGAGGGGACGTTGATCGGCGGCAACCTGGCGCTCCTCACGTCGCTGCTCGGCACGCCGTACCTCCCCCCCTTCTCCGGGGCCGTGCTCTTCATTGAAGACATCGTCGATCACCTCTACCGGCTCGACAGAAAACTCGTCCACCTTCGCCTGGCTGGCGTGCTCGAGCAGGTAGCCGGCATCGTGGTGGGCGAGTCGTCGGCGAGAGATCGGAAAGCGGGGGGCGACGCCCCGCCGCCAGAGCTCTCGATGCGGGAGATCCTCGAGGATCTGATCATCAGGCTCGGCAAACCGGCGATCTACGGCCTGGCCTGCGGCCACGGCGCATCCCACCTCACGCTCCCGATCGGCGTCCGGGCGCGCCTCGACGCCACCCACGGCGTTCTGTCCATTGAGGATCCCGCGGTCACGTGACCCCGCAGCCCCGCCGCGGGCGCGAGGACGGCGGCGGTCGGCGCCGCAACACGGGCGGGACCGGCCCCGCACCCCGTCGAATCGAGTGGAAGCCGGTCGATCGGCCGGCGTGGTGGCGAGTCGCCTCGCCGAGGAGTTGCCGTTGAAAAACCCGCCCTACCCCCGCCCGCGCAACGCGCTCGCCTCCCTCGAGCCGTACGTCCCCGGCCGATCGGCCGAGGACGTGATGGAGCGGTTTGGGCTCACCGAGGTCGCGAAGCTCGGGAGCAACGAGAACCCGTTGGGCCTCTCCCCTCGCGTGCGAGAGGCGCTGATCCGGTCGCTGGATCGAATTCACCACTATCCCGACGGCGAGTCCACAGGGCTGCGCCGGCGGCTGGCGGCGCGGCTCGAGCTGACCCCCGCGCATTTCTGCGTGGCGAACGGGGTCGACAACGTGCTGACCTGCCTCGGCCTGGCGTTTCTGGACGCCGGGGACCGCGTCGTGCTCGGCCACCCCACGTACACCGCGTACACCGGCCTCGCCAAGCTGCTCGGCGTCGTCCCGGTCGACGTCCCGCTTCGCGAGTGGCGGTTCGACGTGGAGGCGATGGCCGCGGCGTCTCGGGGAGCCAGAGCGGTCATCGTCTGCAACCCCAACAATCCGACGGGCACGATCCTCCACCACGACGAGGTCCAGATGTTGCTGGAACGGGTGTCCCCCGAGGTCCTCGTGGTGCTCGATGAAGCGTATGCGGAGTGGGTGGATGACCCGGCTTTCCCCGATGCGGTTGCGCTCCTCAGGAGGCATCCCAACGTCATCGTGCTCAGAACATTTTCCAAAATCTACGGGCTCGCCGGGCTGCGCGTCGGCTACGCGATCGCCGTGCCTGAGGTCGCGGGGTTCCTCAACCAGGTGCGCGAGCCGTTCCCGGTGAACCGCCTGGCGCAGACCGCGGCAGAGGCGGTCTTCGACGACGACGCGTACGTGGAAAAGTCGTTCGAGAACAACCGCGCCGGCAAAACCTTCTTGGCTAGAGAGATGAGCACGCTCGGCCTCCGGCATCTTCCGAGCCAGGCCAACTTCATCCTGGTCGACCTGGGACGCCCCGCCGGGGAAGTCGCGGAGCGGCTCCTCGCGTGGGGGGTGATCATCAGGCCCGGCGCGATGTGGGGGCTGCCGACGTGGGCGCGGATCACGATCGGGACGCCGCCGGAGAACACCCGACTGGTCGAGGCCCTGTCGGCCGTCCTTGGGACGCCGCGATAGCACACCACTCGGCCGCGCCCGCTGCACGGGGCGGCCACGGGAGGAAGATGTCCGATGACGAGCAGCCGTATCGACGACCTGATCCGCGCCTACGCCGAGGGTCCTCGCCTCCTCGAGACCGCGGTGGCGGGCCTTTCCCGGGACGAACTCCACTTCACCCCGGGGCCCGAGCACTGGAGCATCCATGAGAACGTCGTCCACGTCGCCGACACGGACGTCGTGGCCGCCTCTCGCATGCGCTATGTGATCGCCCAACCCGGGTCGGCCCTCGTCTCCTTCGATCAGACGACATGGGCTCGATCCATGGACTACCGCGCGCAGCCGCTGGAACACGCGCTGGCTCTCCTCCGCGCGATCCGGGCGTCGACGACCGAGGTGCTGAGGCGCGCGCCGCGGGAAGCCTGGGAGCAGATCGGCGTCAACACCGAAGCGGGACCCCAGTCGCTCGAGTGGCTGGTCGAGCACTTCGCCGCCCATGTGCCCTACCATCTGCGCACGATCGCGAAGCGGCGCGCGCAGTACGCCCAGGCGTCACGGTGAGAGGGCAAAGGGGTGGACGAGGTGCTGAAGCAGCTGTCGCAGATCGCCCCCACGACGCTGGGGCATTTTTTGGATGAGGGATTCTTGACGTCCTCGTCGTCCACCGCGGCGGGGACGAGCGGCACGCCGCGTTCGGCGGCCTGCTGGGGCTCGCGGCGAAGAATCGCGAGATCGCGGGCGCGGTGCTGGACGGCCCCGCCGCCGATCTCGCCGAGCTCACGGAACTCGGCCTGCCGGTGTTTGCGCGGGGGATCTCGGCGCTGACGACCCGCCGCTTGAACCTCGGCGGGACGGTCGGCGAGATCGACGCTGCGAGGAGGCAGACATCATGAGGGGGCTGGTCCTTGTCCTGGCCATCGTGCTGGTCGCGGCTGGGGTGTCGGCGGCGACGCCGGGGGCGGCGGATCTGCCCAAGCACGGCGGCACGTTGATCTACGGACTCTCCACCGAGCCCCCCGACCTCGACCCGCACGTGAACTCCGGTGCGAGTTCTGGCACCGTGAAGATGGCCGTCTACGACGGGCTCGTCAAGTACGGTCACGGCGGGACGATCGTCCCCGCGCTGGCGGAGCGCTGGGGTCTCGTCGGCCAGAATCAGTACGTGTTCCACCTGCGCAAGGGTGTGCGGTTCCACAACGGCGACCCGCTCACGGCAGAGGATGTGAAGTTCTCCTTCGATCGCATCCTCGATCCGAAAACCGGCGGCCAGCTGCGCGGCCCCTTCTCCGTGATCAAGACGGTCGAGGTGATAGACCCCGCCACCGTGAAGGTCGTGCTCACCCAGCCGTTCTCGCCGTTCCTGGCGTACCTCGCCATGCCCTACGCCGCGATCGCCGACAAAAAGGTCTCGCAGGGCGGGGCAAACTTGAGATCGACGATGATGGGGACCGGGCCGTTCAAGTTTGTCTCCTGGGAACCGGGGCAGCGGATCCGGCTCGTCCGGAACGAGGAGTACTGGGACAAAGGCCGGCCGTACCTGGACGGCGTCAACTTCGTGCCGTTTGCCGACGACCAAACCCGGCTCACCGCGCTGCGCGCGGGAGACATCATGCTGATGGACTTCGTGCCGCAGGAACAGATGAACAGCATCGGGCGCGACAAATCGCTCACGCTCTACGCGGATGTCGGGATCTTCATGTGCATCATCTTCAATCCGCAGCGCAAGCCGTACGACGACCCGCGGGTCCGTCAGGCGATCGCCTACGCCATCGACCGGGACGCCGTCGTCAAGACGATCTTCGACGGACGGGGCACGCCCATCACCGGCGACGTCGTCCCGAAGCAGTGGTGGGCGTACGACGGGGCGGTCGAGGGGAAGTACACGTTCAACGTCGAGAAAGCGAAAGGACTCCTGCGCGAGGCCGGGTATCCGAACGGTGTCCGGATCACGCTGCTCGCGCCGATCACCTACAGCCTGCACACGCGCACGGCGCAGGTGGTGCAGGCCTCACTCGCCAAGGCGGGAATCCAGGCGCAGCTCGACCTGCCGGAGTGGGCCGTCGTGCTGAAGCGGCATAATGAGGGGGATTACGGCAGCGAGGTGCGCGGGCTGACCGCGGCGATCAACGACCCCGACTTTCTGTCCGAGTTCTACCAGTCGGACCGCACGACCTACGCCAAGCAGGTGGGATTCAAGGACGCGCAGCTCGACGAGTGGCTGGCCCAGGCCCGGCTGCTGCAGAACCAGGCGCTGCGAAAGAAGCTCTACGCGCAGATCACCGGCCGGGCCCTAGAGCTCGCGCCCTGGGTCTACATCGCGTGGGGAGATCAGGGGGAGGCGGGACGGGCCTACGTCCGGGGATACGATCACTTCCCCGGCCCGCTCGGCCGCTACGCCGGGTATTCCCTGGCAGAGACCTGGCTCGCCCGCTGACGCCGCTCGCGGCATGGACACCTATGTAATCCGCCGCCTCGCGGCCGCGGCGGGGCTGACCGTGGCCGTGGTGACGGTGGTGTTCCTGCTCCTTCGCCTCGTTCCCGGGGACGTCGTGCTGGTGATGCTCGGAGAGAACGAGGCGCCACCGGACAAGGTGGCGGCGATGCGGCACGCCCTCGGACTCGACCGGCCGCTCGTCGTGCAGTATGCCTCGTGGTTGAGCGGGACCCTACGCGGGGACTTCGGACATTCGTTCCTCTCGGGGCGCCCGATCGGGACCGACCTGGCTGCGCGCGCGCCCCGCTCGCTGGAACTCACCGGCGCGGCCCTGCTCCTGGGGGTAACTGTCGGCGTCCCGCTCGGCGCCCTCGCCGCGCGGCGGCGCGGCAGCCTGCTCGACTTCGTGGCCGGGGGCGTGGCGATCGTGGGGGTCACCTTTCCCTCGTTTGTGGTGGGGTCGGTCGCGGTCCTCCTGTTCGGGCTCGTGCTGCACTGGTTTCCGGCGACCGGGTACGTGGATTTTCGCAGCGACCCGCTGGGGCACCTACGGCATCTCGTCCTGCCGGCGGCGACGCTCGCGCTGGAGATCGTCGCCATCACGATGCGTATGACGCGATCCAGCGTGCTGGAGACGCTCTCCCAGGATTTTGTCCGCACGGCCTGGGCCAAGGGACTGGGGACGGCCGCCGTGCTGGTGCGGCATATCCTGCGCAACTCACTCATACCCGTCGTCACGGTCATCGGGCTGCAGGCCGGCACCCTGCTCGGCCGCATCGTGCTCGTGGAGTATATTTTCAACTGGCCCGGACTGTCGACGCTGCTCCTCTCCGGGATCTACCAGCGGGACTACCCTGTCGTCCAAGCGGTCGTCCTCATCGTGGCCCTGGCGTTTGTGTGCATCAACCTGGTGGTCGACCTCACGTACGGGGCGATCGACCCGCGCATCCGGCTGGGCTGATGCGCGGCGGGGATCTGCGGGTCGCGGGAGCGGGGCTGGTGGTCCTGGTGCTCGCGCTCGCCGCCCTGGGCGCGCCTGTCCTCGCTCCTCACGACCCCCTGGAGATGGGCCCGGCGCTGCTGGCCGCGCCGTCATCCGCCCACGTCCTCGGGACGGACTCGTTCGGCCGCGACACGCTGTCGCGCCTCCTCTTTGGCGGACGTACGTCGCTCCTCATCGCCGGTCTCTCCGTGCTGGCCGCGGCAGGGATCGGGGCCCCGTTGGGGATCCTGAGCGCCACCTACCGGGGTAAGGTCGACTGGATCGTCATGCGCGCGATCGACCTCATTTTGGCCTTCCCGCCGCTCATTCTCGCGATCGCGGCTGTGACATTCCTCGGGACGGGGCTCGTGAAGCTCGCCGTGATCATCGGCGTGCTCTACCTCCCCACCTTTGCCCGCCTGGCGTACGGCAGCGCGCTCGCGGTCGTGCAGCAGGAATACCTCGACGCGGCTCGGGCGCTTGGCGGCTCGACGTGGCGGTTGATGCGGCGGCATGTCCTGCCCAATATCGCGAGCCCCCTCATCGTCCAGTGCTCGCTGTCTCTCGGATTCGCCATCCTCGTCGAATCCGGGCTGAGCTTTCTCGGGCTGGGAGTCCCGCCCCCCGCCGCGACGTGGGGGCGGATGGTGAGCGAGAGCCGGAACTACATGCAGCGGATGCCGCTGCTCCTCATCTGGCCCTCGCTGGCGATCGCGCTGGCCATCGGCGCCTTCAACATGCTCGGGGACGGCCTGCGCGATATCCTCGATCCCCGCGTGCAGCACAGCCGGCCCAGGCGGCGCGCTGCGGGGGTGGCGCGGTCCCCGGCGCGAATCCCCCAGGTATAGCGATCGGAGGAGGGCGGCGGCGCATGGATGGGATGGCGGGACCGGCGGTTCCTCGCGTGGTACGGGCTCCCCGAGGGACGACCCTCTCCTGCCGGGGGTGGCCGCAGGAAGCCGCGCTCCGGATGCTCATGAACAACCTCGATCCGGAGGTTGCCGAGCGCCCGGAGGACCTGATCGTGTACGGTGGAACCGGACGGGCGGCCCGCAACTGGGCGTGCTTCGACGCCCTGGTGCAGAGCCTGCGGGTCCTGGCCGGAGATGAAACGCTCCTCGTCCAGTCCGGGAAGCCGGTCGGCGTCTTCCGCTCGCACCCCGATGCGCCCCGCGTCCTGATCAGCAACGCCCTGCTGGTTCCGGCATGGTCGACATGGGACGAGTTCCGGCGCCTCGAGGCCCTCGGACTCACGATGTATGGGCAGATGACCGCGGGATCGTGGATCTATATCGGGACTCAGGGCATCATCCAGGGAACGTACGAGACGTTTGCGGCGGTGGCGCGCCGGCATTTCGGGGGCACGCTCCGGGGCCGCCTCGTTCTCACCGCAGGCCTGGGCGGAATGGGCGGCGCCCAACCGCTCGCCATCACGATGAACGAAGGAGTGGGTCTCATCGTCGAGGCGGACCCGGCCCGGATCGAGCGGCGGGCGCGGGCAGGATGGGTGGACGAGGCTACACAGAGCCTCGACGCGGCGCTGCATCTCGCCGAGCAGGCGGTGCGGGACGGCCGCCCGCGCTCGATCGCGCTCCTCGGCAACGCCGCCGACGTGTACCGGGAGGTCCTGCGGCGTGGGATCGCGGTCGACGTGGTCACCGATCAAACTGCCGCGCACGATCTGCTCGACGGCTATCTTCCCGAGGGTCTCTCGGCACAGGACGCCTCCACGCTGCGCCGGCGCGCGCCGCAGGAGTATGTGCGGAAGGCGGAGGCGTCCTTGGTCCGGCACGTCGAAGCGATGGTGAACCTGCAAAAGCGCGGCGCGGTCGTCTTCGACTACGGCAATAACATCCGCGCGCAGGCGCACCGCGCCGGGTTCTCCGATGCGTTCGCGTTTCCGGGCTTCGTGCCCGCCTACATCCGACCGCTGTTCTGCGAAGGACGGGGACCGTTCCGGTGGGTCGCGCTCTCGGGGGATCCGGAGGACATCCGGAAGACCGACGATGCGGTGATACGCCTCT
>DASSXJ010000220.1 GCA_035703895.1 bacterium
CGTACAGTGACTTTCTCGACAAGGCGCGCAGCGGGCAGATCGTCCAGGTTACCATCGGTAGCGAGGCGGTCTCCGGCCAACTCAAAGACAGCCACCCGTTCCGCGTGTACGTCCCGACCGGGGATGCCTGGTACATCCGCCTGTTACAGGCCAAGGGCGTCACGATTACCGTCGAGCCACGGTCCGGGTCCTCGCTGTGGCCCAATCTGTTGTTGACGATGCTGCCGTTCGTGGTGCTCGTGGGGTTGTGGATGCTGATGATCCGGCAGGCGCAATCCGGGCCGAACCAGGCGATGGCGTTCGGGAAGAGCCGTGCGCGTCTGCATACAGAAACCAAGACGCGCGTGACGTTCGACGATGTGGCGGGGATCGACGAGGCAAAGGAGGAAGTCGAAGAGATTATCGAGTTTCTTCGGGACCCGAAGAAGTTCGAGGCGCTCGGCGCGAAGATCCCGCGTGGCGTCTTGCTGGTCGGCCCACCGGGCAGCGGGAAGACGCTGCTCGCGAAGGCGATCGCCGGGGAAGCGAGGGTGCCGTTTTTCTCGATCTCCGGCAGCGAGTTCGTAGAGATGTTCGTAGGTGTGGGGGCGAGCCGGGTGCGCGATCTGCTCGCTCAGGCGAAGAAGTCGGCCCCGTGCCTGGTGTTCATCGATGAGATCGACGCCGTCGGGCGCCAGCGGGGCGCCGGGTTGGGCGGGGGCAACGACGAGCGAGAACAGACCCTCAACCAGCTGCTGGTCGAGATGGATGGGTTCGCTCCGAACTCCGGGATCATCGTCATCGCGGCCACCAACCGGCCGGATGTCCTCGACCCCGCGCTGCTGCGGCCGGGCCGGTTCGACCGCCGGCTCGTGGTTGACAATCCGGACACCAAGGGGCGGCGGGCGATCCTCGAGGTGCACGCGCGCGGCAAGCCGATCGGCGACGATGCGAATCTGGACATGCTGGCGCGCCGCACGCCCGGGTTCAGCGGGGCGGATCTGGCGAACATGGCGAACGAGGCGGCGCTGCTCGCGGCGCGGCGGGGGAAGCAGCGAATCGGCATGTCGGAGTTCGACGAGGCGATCGAGCGGGTGATTGCCGGACCGCAGCGGAAGAGCCGGATCCTGTCCCCGAAGGAACGGGAGTTGACGGCATATCATGAAAGCGGGCACGCGCTGTTGGGGAAGTTGCTGCCGCAGGCAAACCCGCCGCATAAGGTGACGATCCTGCCGCGGGGGATGGCCTTGGGCTACGTGATCGCAATGCCGGCGGAGGAGAAGTATTCGGTGACCCGGAGCGAGATCCTGGCCCACATCACGGCGATGTTAGGGGGCCGGGTGGCCGAGGAGATCGTATTCGGCGAGATCACGACCGGCGCGGCCAATGATTTTGAGAACGCGACCGACCTGGCGCGGAAGATGGTGACCGAGTTCGGGATGTCAGACAAGCTGGGTCCCTTGACGCTCGGCACGAAGCACGGGCCGGTGTTCCTCGGTCGGGATCTCTTCGAGAGCCAGAACTACTCGGACGAGATCGCGTATGAGATCGACAAAGAAGTGCGCCGGATCATCGACGAGTGCCACAGTCGGGCCCGGGCAGTGCTGACCGAGCATAAGGAGACGCTCGATCGGATCGCCAAGGCGCTGCTGGAGCGGGAGTCACTCCAGAGCGACGAGCTGGACACGCTGATTGCCGGCCAGCCGCTGCGCCCTGACCTACCGGGGGGAGAGGTGTGAGTTTAGTCCCCGGTGAGGCAGGCCAGGTCCCGGCGGAGAGATTGCTTGCAAGTTCGCATTACACTTCCACCCATCTTTTTGACGCTCCCTTGACGTCTTTGGCTGAAATCTTGACACGCACTTGACCCCGTGGGAGGTAACGTGTAAACAGGACGTGCAGACGTGCACGGGGCCAATTCATAGAGCCACCCCAGACGAGCCGCTGCGGGCCCGAGCGGCTCGTCCGACTTTTCATCGGCACTTGCGGAACGTCCCGCTCGGTAGTGTCCTCCCATGAAAGGGCGTGTTCGGTGGCCTCTGCCTTCCGGCCGTCACACTAACCTGACCAGCGTGTCATGAATTCCGGGGGAGATCGGTGTCCTCGGAGACTCCAAAAGGCTTTTCGGTCGACCGCTTCCGGCCCACGATCCTCTCGGTCCGTGGTGTTTTTCTTCCTTCTTGTCCCAGTCTTGTCGCGCTGGAGGGGTATCTTGTCTTTCTCCTGACCTCATCCCTGGTACCCTTATGGGAAAGCGGCTGAGTTTCCCACGTCGTCGTCACTGTTGTGGGGGCCACGGGTCGTGCTATGGCCTTTGCCCAGGTGAACGCCGCGATGACGCACCCAGGAGGTCCGGAGACATGGAAGCGGAGGCACAGAAGTTGCGCCACTGCGAGCGACGGGCAGCCGTCTGGGGTTGGGTGACCATCTTCCTCTTTCTCAGCGGACAGTACAATCATCCATGGACATTGGCCCCTGACTACCGTCCAGGGCTCGAATGGGGACAATGGACGATCCATGCAATGTGGTGGACCCTTCTCATTGCCGGTGCCTACTGGGCGTTCTTAGCGGTGTGCTTCGTTCAATGGCTCTCCTGGCATGACGGTGTCATCCGGATCAGTGGACAACAGCCACTCCTCGAACGCACTGGTAGTGCACAACGAATGGCTTTCGTGAGATCGCGCCGACGGCGGGTGACACACCGGGTGATCCCGACGGGTGGCATGACGATGTTGGCGGGTACACCCGTTGCTCAGCCTATAGCCGCCAACGAATCTCAGGCACTATAAGGGGGATGTCCATGGCGCACGACAAGGACCGGAACCGCGTGTTGGCCTCATTACGGGACCGATCAGAAGGCATCGACAGTTCCGATTTGGTCAAGGATCTTACTTTGCCGAGAGAAGCGGTGGAGCGCCACCTCCTTTACTGCACCGACTACGGTCTTGCCACGTGGAAGCGGCATCGAGGCGGATCTGGGCAGGTGGTGATTACTGA
>DASSXJ010000221.1 GCA_035703895.1 bacterium
CGCTGGCGCCGATAGTCGTCGATCCACCGAAGGAGCTTTGGGTATTGGCCGAGTTCGTGCAGCACGATCCTGGTGATGCCGGTGCGCTGCTCGAAGAGGACGCGCTCCCGGGCCACGATGTCCTCAGGAGTCCGGCCCTCCGGGAGGAACGCGACGACCTCTGCGTCCACGTCCTGCTGCCCGGCCATCTGCGCCGCGGCGACCCGGTGGTGGCCATCGGCGATGTAGTACTCGTGTCCCAGACGGTAGAGCAGCACCGGCGGCAGGACCTCACCGTGGTTGAGCGCCTCCATGAGACGGCGCACCCGCGAGGGGGTCAGTCCTCTGCCCGGACGCAGCCCATGGGGAAAGTATCGGGCGCGGCCGACGCTGCCGACGATCTCGTCCACGGGCACCTGGATCACCCCCAGGGGGCGGGTCGTCAGGGCCCCGTGAGCGCGCTGCGCCTCTTCGAACTCCTTGAACGTCGTCGACATCGCGGGAGCCTCCGGGTCAGCGGGCCGCTGGCGCGGGCACGTCGATTGGAAGGAGCACGGACCGAAACGCGTTGACGACCTGGGTCTGGCGAATCACGGTAATGCGTCCCGCCTTTGGCGAGTAGTCGAGATGCGTGTGACCGTGCACGAAGTACCGCGGCCGGAGCGAGTCGATCATCGCACGGAAGGCCTTAAAGCCGGTGTGGGAGACGTCCTGCCCGTCATGAATCCCGTACGGCGGTGCGTGCGTCAGCATGACGTCGACTCCGCGCGCGCGCCAGACCGCCGGGCGGGCGGCCTGCACCTTCCACCACATCTGCCACTCGGTGTACTGCACGCCCTCGCCATTGTACCAGTTCGAGCCTTCGAACCCCAGGATCCTGAGGCCGCAGACGGTCACCACGCGGCCGTGCACGTTCTCGCCGGGCAGGAGCGCGTCCCCGTGTCGGCCGTCGTGATTGCCGCGGACGTACAGCATCGGCACAGGGAACCGGTCGCCCAGAGCCTCGAGGTAATCGGCCGGCAGATCACCGCATGACAGGAGGAGGCGCACCTGCTGCAGGGACTCCGGGAGACGGTCCTCCAGCAGACGCTCGTCAACCTCGTCCCCCACGGCGAGGATGGCCACGCCCCCTACCGCCGCCCCCTGTGGGTTGGTCGCGATTGCCTTTCCCACCGCCCGCATGAACGGGGCCCGCTCAGGCGCGTCCGGGCAGCGAGACCTGGCTCCAGATCCTCATCAGCAGCACGACCATGGCGAGGAGATCCGCGAGGTCCAGGGCCGGGCTCCGAAGCACGCGCGCAAGCGCCAGGGCCGCCACCACCACGGCGACCGAAAGGGCCATCTTCCTCGCCCACCCCGCCAGCCGCTCCAACTCGCCGTCCGCGGGTCCGGAGAACCCGCCCGAGGCCGGGGCCCTCCCGGCTCGGGTGCGATCATAGGCGCGGCGGAGTTCGGGGTCGCCGAGCACCGTGTACGCTTCGTTGATCAACTTGGCGCGCTCGACGTCCCCCCCCAAATCTGGGTGTCCCCGCATCTCCCCCATGAGCGTGCGGTACGCCTTCTTGACCATCTCCTGGGACGCCCGCGGGTGCACCTGGAGGAGCTCGTAGTAATCGATCTCCGGACGGAAACGCATCGCTAGGCACTATTTTAGCACCCGGCGCCGGTCGTGGGATCGAGATCGACCGCGCCGCCCCTGTGTGTGAGCCCTTTCATAGCGTGCGGCGGGCGCGGGGCGTAGGATGGCGCTACCCAGCAGCGGAGGTGACCCTGATATGTCGGAGGAGATGGATCACTCCACTCGCGCGAACGGCCTGACCCGTACGGAAGTCCTGATCCTCACCGAATTCGTCTGCCGCGCAAGCGCGGCGGAGGTGGGGCTGCGGCTGCTGATGTCCGACACTGTGATCAAGCAGAGGCTGCGGAGCATTCTGCGCCGGATCGGATCGCGCACAAGGAGCGAGGCCGCCGCGTGGCTGGAGCGCACCCAACGCCGCTCGGCGTGAAGCCCGAACTCGGTGCTAGAAGAGGGTGCTCCCCTCGAGACCGGCCCCCGGGATGTAGGTTCGCGGATCGAAGAAGGCATCCGCGTGGGACGCGACATACGTCTCGACGTAGGTGATGCGGAACCCCGCCGCCAGCAGCGCCGGGAGCGCCGGATGAAGACCGGGAACGGCCGCGTGGATCACCTCGCCGTGGGCGCGCCCCCACGCGACCGCCGCAGCAACGCAGGCGGCGGCATCTGCCGGCGCCTCGGAGCCGATCGGGCCGATCACGACGCTCGGCGGCTCGCCGGCCTGCGATCGCCCGAGGCGCACATATCCATATCCGATGGTGGCGCCTCCCCGCTGCACCCAGACGGGAACGGCCTCGAGACCCGACCGCCAGAACGCGTGATCCTCCGGGCGCCGCCGCCCGCTGATCCGGGCGTCCCATTCCACGATGCCCTGGTCGCCTGGGCGCGCCTCCCGGACGCATGCGCCGCTTGGGTCAAC
>DASSXJ010000222.1 GCA_035703895.1 bacterium
GTTCCTCTTTCGTCTTGTTGCTTCCGTGGAGCATCAGCGCGTGTGCCGGCACGCCGGCGCGGAGCGCCGTGTGGATCTCCCCGGCCGAGACGACGTCCACGCCCATGCCTTCGTCGTAGGCCAGCCGGCAGGTCGCCATACAGCACAGGGCTTTGCTGGCAAAGATGGCCTGGGAATGAGGATACGCGTCCCGTAGCGCGGTGACGTAGGCGCGGCAGTTGTTCCGTAGGCGCGCTTCGTCCATCACGTACACGGGTGTGCCGAACTCGCGGGCGAGGCGCCGGGCACCGACTCCGCCAACGACCCATTCGCCGTTCTGCTCCTCCCCGAGGAGCAGTTCTGTTGATTGCGCTGCCGCCAGCCTGCGCTCCACTCGACCCCCCCTACACGACGGCGCCGGCCCGGAACTCCCGGACTGGCGCCGCAACAGAAGATAACATGGGCGGATTGAGGTGTCAAATGGCCGAATCGCGCCGTCTAAAATCTTACCGTGAGGCCTATCGTCACGCCATCGAAAATCTTACCGGGCGTTCTCCCCCAACCTATCGCCCCGGAGGCCCCGGTGACCCCTGCCGCTCGACGTGAGTATGTCCGTGCCGTCCGCCCACGTTATACGCTGGTCCCACAGCGCGCGAAGCCCGCCATCCTGGATGAGTTCTGCGCCACGACGGGCTATCATCGCAAGTACGCGATCACCCTCCTCAATGACCCGCAGCGGACGCGCCCCAAGCGGCACCGGCATCGGGCCCCCACCTATTCCGATGCCGTCATCACCGCCCTCGCGGCGATCTGGGAGGCGGCGGGCTATCCGTGGTCGACGCGGCTGCAGGCGCTGCTGCCCCTCTGGCTGCCGTGGGCGCGCCGCCGCTTCGCCCTCCCCTCGGACGTGGCCCGCCGGTTGCGGACGATCAGCCCCCGCACCATCGATCGCCGGCTCCAGGCGCGCAAGCGGCAGATCCGTCGCCGCTTGTATGGCCGCACCAAGCCCGGGACCCTGCTGAAGCATCACATCCCCATCCGCACCGAGCACTGGGACGTCACCACGCCCGGCTTCACCGAGGTGGACCTCGTCTCTCATTCCGGCAATTCGGCCGACGGCGACTTCCTCCAGTCGCTCAATCTCACCGACATCCATACCGGCTGGGTCGAGTCGCACGCCGTGCTCGGCAAGACGCAACGCGCGGTCCGCGCCGCCCTGGTCGAGCTGCGCGCCGCGCTGCCGTTTCCCCTGCGCGGCCTGGATTCCGACAACGGCTCCGAGTTCATCAATACCTATCTCTTCCAATACTGTCGCGGGCAGGACATCCACTTCACCCGCGGGCGCCCGTACAAGAAAGACGACAATGCCCACGTCGAGCAGAAGAACTGGACGCATGTGCGCAAGCTGTTGGGCTGGGACCGCTATGACTCGCTCGAGGCGCAGGCCGCCCTCAACGATCTCTACCGCAAGGAACTGCGCTGGATGATGAACCTCTACCAGCCCTCCGTGAAACTCGTCCGCAAAACACGCGTGGGTGCGCGGCTCCGCCGCAAGTATGATCGCCCACAGACGCCCCTGGACCGGCTCCTGGCCTCCGGCGCCGGCGAGCCTGCCCAGCTCCGGGCCTGGCAACGGCTGCGCGCCCGCCTGGATCCCTTTGCCCTCGCCGCCACCATCGACCGCAAATTGACCCAGATCTATCGCCTCGCCAATCGCCGCCACAGCCCTCGCCTCGAGCCCGCCGTCAACGGCGTTGGCAGCTCCCACCTCGTCCGCGCGCCCCGAAGCTGGAATCACGATTGGTTGTTCCGCACTCGGGCGTCCCGGCGCAGCGCCGCTGGGGCCCCGGTAAGAACTTAAATGACGTGACGATACCCTCTCGGGTAAGATTCTTTAGTGGCTTGACAGGATGGCCGAATCCAGCCCAGCAGCTTTCCTGGCAATAAGGGTTTCCATTTGACCAATTTCACTTGCGGTGTCAGTAAATGAACTCCAGTAACTACCTATAAGCTTTCGGGTGCTGGATAGACAGTACAAATCAATCAGCGCATCCTGAATGGCCAGGGGGTTATTTCTGTCTAAGCTTAATTTGGCATGGGTAATGATCCTCGTCGGAAAGATCTTCTTAATTTGGTCCTCAACTTGTGGTGAGTCAGTTGCGAGGAAGAATTTCACTTTGTTATCTTCATCGACTTCTCGTTGCATGCATTCAATGAAGCTCGACGTCGGGCTGTGTTCTATCGATTTGTCGTTATCTGTGCGTCGTATGTGCACCCCCACAACATTTTCAAAATTCCTGACATAGTGATCAATCTTTCTTTGCATAGGCGCGGCCACATGAAAGTCCGCAAAGTGCAATCTACCATAAGGAAGCCGGGAAAATGTCTCTACATAGATGAGTCCCTTTTGCTTCGCAAAGCGGCTCCGAAAAATGTCACCAAACCTCTCACCCACCTTCGCGCAATCAAGGAGCCGGCCTGATACAGAGAAGAGCTTTCTTATGCATCTTCTGCTGAACATCTCGAAGTTCTTTTCAGCGGCGATCTGAATCAACATTTTAAAGCGTTTTGGAACAAGGAATAAATCCTCAAATCGACAGTTAAGATCCGGCCCCAGGGTCCATATCACACATATACCTCGACCCGTTTCTTTTGAGAACGCAATAGCAGAATCCAGCACACGCATTCTGTTGCAGAGCCCACCTGCAGGTTCAATGACTAGCACTGAGGGGACAACCGGTCGGTGATACAGTGCGGGGCCGCGGTCTCCACCTGCGCCCCCAGCAGAGGCTGGGATAACCTTGTTGCCCGCAGGTCATCGGCTACGCCACACGTGGGTGGGCCCTTCACTCATCTGCCGCGACGGTACTCACCGTAGATGCATTGATTCCGCGTCCCACTCCACGCACGCGAGGGATCCGGCCCATTTTGATAAGCGCCGACTCGATCCACAGGTATGTTGGGATCAGTCCTTCACGCAATAAGACCCGCGGCTCCCAAGCAAGCACTTGGCGGAGCCTAGTATTATCGCTGTTGCGCCCGCGAACCCCTTGTGGTTTCGAAAGGTCGTGTCGTTTTTTGACGTGCTTGCCGGCGATCTCTGAAATGAGGTCCACTAACTCGTTGATGGTGACCAGCTCGTCAGTGCCGAGGTTCAGCGGATAAGGATAGTCACAACGCATGATCCTCACGATGCCTTCGACGCAATCGTCAACGTACATGAACGAACGGGTCTGCTCGCCATCGCCCCAGATCTCGATCTCCTCCCCGTCCGTCGCCACCGCGATTTTCCGGCAGATCGCCGCGGGGGCCTTTTCCTTGCCGCCTTCGTATGTACCCATGGGGCCGTACACGTTGTGAAAACGCACGATTCGGGTCTCAAGACCGTGATCCTCACGATAATATCCACAGAGTTTTTCCATGAAGAGCTTCTCCCACCCGTAGCCCTCTTCTGGGTCCGCCGGGTATGCGTGTTCCTCCTTCAGCGGGGTGACATCCGGACTTTCTTGCAGATACTTAGGATAAACGCACGCTGAAGACGAGAACAGAAACCGTTTCACGCCATTGAGACGCGACGCCTCAAGCATGTTCATGTTCATCATGGCGTTATTGCGCGCGATCTCGGCGTGGAACGCCGTGATGTACCCGATGCCGCCCATGTCGGCGCCCAGATGGTACACTTCATCTATCCCGCGCGTCGCAATAAGGGCGTGGTCAAAACGGCGCAGATCCAGCGGCTCGAATTCCCAAGGGGTGCTCGGTTCGAACTCTGGATGCTTGACATCAACGCCGCGCACAGTGAGTCCGTTCCGCATCAGGGACTGAGCAAGATGGTATCCGATAAACCCACCGGCGCCAGTTACGAGAACCCTCATCGCCACGGTTCATCCCCCGAACACATATTCACCGTAATTATGTTGAAAGCCCGGCCCCCTTTCCAGTGCATATGATGATGTTCTCGCGCCTATTTTCGACTCCTCCGAAGTTCCTTCCCTCATGCGTACGGACGAGGGTGTCGGCTCTTCGTTTGAAGGAGAACCGAGCCAAGGAGGTTTTGCGGTACCCGCAGGGGTAGTGTCGCGCCATGGGAATCGTTCGCCTGGAGGGGTCTCATGCGAGATGTCATGATTCTCAGCGCCGTACGCACGCCGATCGGGCGGTTTATGGGCGGCTTGGCCCCGGTGTCAGCTCCGCGGTTAGGGAGTGTCGCCATCGCCGCCGCGCTGCGTCGGGCCGGGGTCGCCCCCGATCGCGTCGACGAAGTATACATGGGCACCATCCTCGCGGCGGGGCTCGGCCAGGCGCCCGCCAGGCAGGCGGCACTCTATGCCGGATTGCCGAACACGGTCCCCGCCACTACCCTCAACAAAATGTGCGGGTCGGGGCTCAAGGCCGCTATGCTCGGCGCCCAGGCCGTCATCGCCGGCGATGCCGACGTCATCGTGGCGGGCGGAATGGAGAACATGAGCGCATCTCCGTATCTACTCGACCGGGCTCGGGCGGGGTACCGGTTGGGGCACGGGTCGCTTGTGGACTCGATGATCAAGGACGGCCTGTGGGACGTCTACAACGACATGCACATGGGGAGCTGCTGTGAGCTCCTGGTCCGTGAGCACCGGATCTCGCGAGAGGAGCAGGACGCGTTCGCGCGCCGCTCCTACACGCGTGCGCTTGCGGCGATCGAGTCCGGACACTTCCGGCGTGAGGTCGTGCCCGTCAACGTAGGTGGCGACCGGGGCGCCCCGCAAATGGTGGTCGAAGACGAGGAGCCCCGCCGGTTCGACCCCGCGAAACTCGCGACGCTGCGTCCCGTCTTCGAGGACGGCGGGACGGTGACGGTCGCAAACGCGTCCTCGATCAGCGACGGCGCCGCTGCGGTCGTGCTCGCGGCCGGTGATGTGGCCGCGCGGATCGGGGCGCGCCATCTGGCCCGGATCGTCGGTCAGGCGGTCTCCGCGACGGCTCCGGAATGGTTTACCATCGCGCCGGCCGCCGCCATCACGCGGTTGCTCGACAAGGTGGGGTGGACGCGCGACTCCGTGGACCTCTACGAGATCAACGAGGCGTATGCTGCCGTGGTGATCGCGGTGGCGCGTCAGCTCGGGCTCAACATGGACCGCGTCAACGTCCATGGAGGGGCGGTCGCGCTCGGCCATCCCCTTGGCGCCAGCGGCGCGCGAATCCTCACGACGCTGCTCTATGCGATGGAAGAGCGTGACGCCCGCCGGGGGATCGCGGCGGTCTGCCTCGGCGGCGGTGAGGCGGTCAGCTTGGCCGTCGAGCGCATGTAAGGGCGAATCTACGAACGCCAGCCTCCGTCAGTCCAGGCGCCGCCGGACTACCGAGCACCCCGTGTCTACACCCTTGCTGCGGTCGCCTCCGATTGCTTCGCCTCGTCCGCCGATACGGGCGGGGTGCCATACATGAAGAACTCTGCAGGGAGCGCACCGCCATGCCAGATAATGCCCTTGTCCAAATCCTTCTCCCGCCACGTGATTGGCTTCCAGGCAGGGTCGAAGATCAAGTAACCCGCATCGCCGAACAGTTCCACCCGGTTACCGCCGGGCTCAAGGACGTACATGAACGCGGCCTGGCTGATCCCGTGTTTGCCCGGACCGGCCTCGATCGTAATGCCGCACTCGTTGAAGACGTCCGCAATATCTGCGAGATGTTGAGGATACCCATACCAGTAGCAAATGTGGTGAAGCCTGCCGTGAGCCCCATGACCGTCTCGCATGAACGCGATTTCGTGAACCAGCGGGCTGACACTGAGCCAGGACCCAGCTTCCACCCCATTGTTGAGAATGATGTGCTCTCGCAGCCGGAATCCCAGCCGGTCCACCATGAACTCCTTGTTGGGCGTCACGTCTGAGGCGAGCAGATTGACGTGATCGATCCGACGGACCGGTACCCCCCGCAGCGGCCGCCTTTGCGGCCGGTTGAGCAGCCGGGTTTTTTGGGCCTCGGGAGCGAGGTAATAGTCGACATCCCAGAGGACCTCCATGAGATGGCCATCGGGCGTCGTGAACCGGTACGCGCGTCCATGTCCCCGGTCCCCGTCGGTCCAGCCTTGACCTTGGCCCCCTCTCTCGAGCGCCTCTGCTACTCGGTCAAGTGCCTGGGGGGAGGTGGCGCGCCAGGCGACGTGGCCAAGGCCGGGCTTCTGCCCCCATGTCACCTTGAGGCTATGGTGGTAAAAATCCTCGTAGGCCCGAAGGTAGACCGACTCGCCGTTCCGCTCCGTCTCCTCCAGTCCCAAAAGTTCCTTGAAAAACCACAGCGTCTCCTCGACCTTCGGTGTGAAGATTTCCACATGCGCAAGCTGCGCGAGATCAAACTTCGGTTCCCTCACTTCAGCCATGATCACCCCGCCTTTGCCTTCTCACGCAAAATTGGCCGCGCGGTTTGATACTCACCGAACACGCAGTTCACGGTGTCATTATCATTCCCCTCTTTGCCTTCGCGATTCGGTGGGATGAAAGCATAGCAACCTCGAAGTATCCACGCATCATATCGCTAAGGACGCCCTTCCCGAGAGGGCGTTTGATTTGGTTCACAAGCTCAACGTGCTCTTGCATCGAGCACGGAACGGGGGCCGCACCGGATTAGAATTCTTTCCACCAATCCTCCCGCAGGTGCTGCACCAGTTCAACCATGTTTCCGCCGGGGTCCTTGATGTAGACCTGCTTCATGAACCCCTCGCCCATGGTGCCGACCATGAATTCGATGCCCATCTCGGTCAGCCGCCGCTTCCAGGCTTCGATGTCGTCCACTTCGAAAGCCAGATGACTGTCCCAGACGGTGATGCGCTGTCCCGCGCCGCCTAACGACCAGTGCCCCTCTTCCCACTGGGCCAGGTGGAAGCGAGTGTCGCCCAGCTTGAACCAAGCCCCCTTGCGGGCCGGATCGATCAGCTTGCGAGGGATCTCTTCCATGCCCAGCACGTCCGTGTAGAACTTGCGGGATGCCTCTAGGTCGCGGCAGAGATACATGGCGTGTTGCAGTCGCTTCAGCTTCATCCCCTCGTCTCCTCCGTTGCCGAGGGCTGGCCCGCCGCCCCTCAGGTAAGGTAACGCACTCGGGTCACGCAGGTTCGGGCTCGCCCCCTGATTCGGTATCTTCTGGATCACCGAGGTCTACCTGATCGTCCTCCGGGCCCGACTTGATGGTCCCCTGGACTCTCCGGGCCGTGGTGAGAAAGCCCGTGTGCGCGACCATCCGGTGCGCGGGCCGCACGCTGAGGCCCTCGATGTTCCAGGGGCGCAACAGCATTTCCACGGTCTCGATCAAATCGAAGGCCCCGGTGTGTCGAAGCGCCTCCGTCGTCTGGACGACCTGAGGCACGGTGGGGACGTAGGAGCAGAAGATCCCGCCGGGGATGAGGGCCTCGACCGCGTGCCCCGCGACCCGCCACGGTTCCGGAACATCGAGGATGATCCGGTCGAGGGGCGCGTCCTCGCGCAGAATCCCGGCGTAGATGTCTTGCCGCCGGGGCACCAACGTGTCCGCGGCCCCGAGGAACCGCCGGATGTTCTGCTCGGCGATGCGGGCGAACTCGTCGCGAACCTCGTAGCTCACGACGCGGCCCCCCGGCCCCACGGCGCGCAGGAGCGTCATCGTCAGGGCTCCGGAGCCGGTGCCGGCCTCGAGCACCCGCGCCCCGGGAAAGATGTCGGCGCCGATCAGGATCGCCCCGAGGTCCTTCGGATAGACCACCTGGGCGCCACGGGGCATCTCCAGCACAAACTCAGCGAGCGTCGGCCGGAGTACCCGGAACCGCTCGCCTCGGGTGGACACCACGGTGCCGCCGTCCTCCCGACCGAGGAGCGCATCGTGAGAGACTTTGCCGCCCCGAAGGTCGCTCGTGCCTCCCGGGCGCAGCTGAATCATGTAGCGGCGTCGCCGTCGGTCGATGAGCAGCACCGGCTCGCCGGGCCGCAGCGGCCGGGATACCACGTGAATAGAGCCCTACCCCGCGGGCGCCACGGGGTGCGCCGGCACGGGCCGCTCCTGGAACGGGGTTTCGGGAGGCGGCGCGTCACTGGGGGCCCCGGGGGCCGAATGCCGGCGGATCTGCATCCGGGCCGCCGCCCGCTCGGTCATGCGGCAGAAGGCACACACCTCGGAGGTGGTCGGTTGTCCACAGTGCACGCACGCACGCAGGTCCGGATCATCTTGGGCTTGGACGAGGGGCCGTCCGCGTTCGAGGAACCCCCAATAGAGGCTTTGCTTCGTCCCCGGCGCGGCCCGCTCGAGCAGGTTGAGAGCCTCCTTGTACAGCAGGCTCTTTGCCCCCACGCTGTTGGGGCATTCGTCGATGATGTAGTCGATCCCCCGGATGATCGCGTATGCCGCGGTCTCGCGCTCGGCGATCCGATAGAAGGGCTTGACCTTCTTGACGAGGGCGGGATGGGTGCTCGGAAGAACCGGCGCCTGCCGGGCCAGGTACGCGGTCTGCCAGTGCAACAGGTTCCCGAGCAGCACTGCCGCTTCGTCATCCAGGTTGTGCCCGGTGGCGACGACGGAGAAGCCTTCGTCGAGGGCGACCTTGTTGAACAGATACCGCTTGCTCAGGCCACATGCCGAACAGCTGACCCGGCCGGTGGCCCGGGCAAAGGCTTCAACCCCCATCCCATAGTCGTGGGGAATATCCGCGATCAAAAGATCCATCTCTCGCCCGGCGGCGTACGCCTCCGCCTTCCGCTGAGACTCCCGCGAGTAGTCACCGATCCCGAGGTTGATGTAGAGGCCGGAGGTCCGGTACCCCAACCTGTGCAAGACGTCCCACAGCGCCAGGCTGTCCTTGCCTCCTGATACCACCACCAACACCCGATCGTCCCGGGTGAACATGTGCCCGCCCTCGATCGCCCGCTCCACCTGGCGATCGATGAACTCGATGAAGTGCTCGTTGCAGAACGCGGTGTGATGCCGGCGCACTTCAACCGAGGCCTGTCCCTTGCACCTCTGACACCGCATCAGGCGTCGCCTCCGGACACGACCGGTCTCAGTTCGATCGTCTCGTTCTCACCCACCTGAGCATCATGCGTGAGCAACTGCGCGCCCCGGATCACCAGGACCGTTTCGGGATTGATCCCAAGTTCGATCAGCACATCGCGGACGCGCCGTCGGCCGGTGACCTCCACCTCACGCTTCTGATGGCGGATCAGCACCTTCATGCGGCCACCCCGCGCGGTTTGACGTGGTCGCGCACCCAGGTCACGATCGTTTCCAGCGAGGTCCCGGGAGTAAACACCGCGGCGATGCCCGCCGATCGCAGCCCTATGATATCCTCGTCGGGAATAATCCCGCCCGCGAACACCACGATGTCCCCCACACCCTGCTGCCGCAGCAGATCCATGAGACGGGGCAGCAGCACGTTGTGCGCTCCTGAAAGGATGCTCAATCCGATCGCATCGACGTCCTCCTGCATGGCCGCCGAGGCGATCATCTCCGGGGTTTGGTGCAGCCCGGTGTAGATCACCTCGTAACCCGCGTCACGGAGCGCGCGTGCCACGACCTTGGCCCCACGGTCGTGGCCGTCCAGACCGGGTTTGGCGATGAGGATCCGGATTCTCGGCGTGTCCACGCCTGTCATTATCCCATAGCGAAGATGGGCGGGACAAGTCGCGGGGGCTTGTCCTGCTTGCTCTGGAGGTGATCAAAAGAGCCCGACTTGCTCCGGCTCGGCGGGAGGTTGAATATACCGGGGTTGAAGTGGACCGACCCGCGCCTTCTCCTGCGCGACGATCTCCGCAATCTCGCGCACATATGCCGGCGGCGCGTACTGTCCTGGATAGAGACGGCGGTACAGCGGAAGCAGTTCTGGGTGCTGGCGAGAGAGGAACCGGTGAAACGCATCCTTCGTCACGTGGCCCAGGTACAGGACGCGATGGCCGACGAAGCTCACCCCTGCTCCCGCGGCGGCCCGGATTACCTCCGCGAGAGATTCGGGGTTGTCGGTCAGCCCGGGGAGGACGGGTGCGAGAAGCACGCCCGTGCGGATCCCGCGGTCCACCAGCATCCGGACGGCACGGAGCCGCTGAGCGGGCGGCGCGACCGTGGGCTCGATCTCTCGGGCTCGCTGCCGGTCCATCGTCGCAATGCTTACGCATACGGTCACCCCGGCGCGCCCAGCCATCTCCGCGAGAATGTCGAGGTCACGCACGATCAGGGGGCATCGGGTCACAATGCCGACCGGAGTGCGAAAATCGCGCAGTGCCTCCAAGATGCCCCGCGTGATGCGATACCGTCCCTCAATCGCCTGATAGGGGTCGGTGGCCGTGCCGAGGGCCACTTCCTCCCGCTTCCACGTCGAGCGGCTCAGCTCGCGCCGCAGCACCACTGGGGCATTCACCTTCACGAAGATCTTGGACGACCAGCCGTCTACTCCGTCCTCATCGAGGAACCAATGAGTGCGCCGGGCATAGCAAAAGGGCACGCATGCGAGCACCCCCGGTATGGGTTGATGGACCACCGGAACGGCATCCCGGTGACCCGGTTCAGGACGGACTTCACGTCGATCTCGGCGAACTCTTTAGCGGCCATGGTGCTCCCATGATAGTACGAACACTTGTTCGAGTCAATGGGGGTCTTTATGAAGGCGATCGAGCTGTTCCCTTACTGGGCGGACAACCGGGCTCACCTGATGGAGGTCGCGGCCACGCTCCGGGATGAGGATTTGGAGTTCCGCCCCGCGCCGGGGTTTCGGTCTGTGGGAGAGGTGCTGCGGCACATGGTCACGACCGAGGAGAACTGGTGGCACGGTGGGATCCACGGGAAGCCCTATGACGAATGGCGTCCCGCTGGGTGGGAGCGCTTGACCGATGAAGAAAAGGCCGAGTACCGGCGGCAGCAGTTTCCGACGGCCGGGGCGATTCTGGAGGGGCTCCGGGCGGCGCACGCCCCCCTGGAGTCCTTTCTGAACGAGGTGGATGCCGCCGACCTGTGCGAGAAACGCCGCGCCATCTGGGGCGAGGACAATACGCTTCGGTGGATCCTCTGGCACCTTGTTGAGCACGACCAGCATCATCGCGCTCAGCTCTACTCACGCGTGCGGATGCGCGGGTACAACCCGTCCCAGATCTGGCCACGGTCCGGCGTGATGGGACGGACCCCGGCGCGCGAGTGGCGTGGAGACGAGGTGGCGATCGCCGACATCGTGCCCTTCTGGAAGCAGGTCCATGGCACGCTGCGCCGGGCCACCAGCGCCCTGACCGACGCCGATCTCACCTTTGCGCATGCGCCGGGGCGCCCGACGATCCACGACCTCATCCTCCACATGTTCATCTGGGAAGATTTTCTGATCCGCCAGAATCTGGGGAAGCAGATGGGGACGGCCAGCGGCAAGATTCAAGGGTGGTTCTGGCGATCGGATGTCTCCCAGATGGCGCGCAACGTCGGCCCCTACTTCCCCACGGTCGGCGCGCTGATCGAGGGGATGGATGCGGTCCACGCCGCCACCCGGGCGTTCGTGGATGGGCTCGCCGTGGCGGACGTCGCGAAGGCCGTAGAGACGCCGCGGGGACCGGAAACGGTGCACCACGTGCTGTGGTACGCGCGCGAGCACACCGTCCACCACCGCGCCCAGCTGTTTTTCCGGATGCGGATGGCGGGGCGGACGCCGCCGGAGATCTGAGCGAAGCTACAAGACTGCCGACTCCCGGTACTCGCCGTAGACGGCTCGGAAGACGTCGCAGATCTCGCCCAGGGTGACCCGTGCGCGAACCGCGTCTACGATCGCGGGCATCGTGTGTCCCCCCTCCGCGGTCACACGGTGGAGCGCGTCCAGCGCGCGTCGCGCGGCCGCCTGATCGCGCGTGTTACGGACGCGCTGCAGACGCTCGATCTGGCGGCGCTCGACGGCCGGGTCGATCCGCAACAACGGGATGGGCCGCTCCTCCGAGGAGACGAACTCGTTCACCCCCACGATCACCCGCTCTTTCCGCTCGAGGGCCTGCTGGTCGCGATAGCTGCTCTCGGCGATTTCCCGCATCGGGTAGCCCCGATCGATCGCGGCCAGCATCCCTCCCATCTCATCGATCTTGTGGATATAGGCCCCCGCCTCGGCCTCCATCCGGTCCGTCAGATGTTCGATGAAGTACGCGCCACCGAGCGGATCGACCGTGTTTGTCACCCCGGTTTCGTGGGCAATGATCTGCTGCGTGCGAAGCGCCAGCGTGACGGCGTCCTCGGTGGGCAGCGCGTAGGTCTCGTCCATAGAGTTCGTATGGAGCGATTGCGTCCCCCCGAGCACGGCCGCGAGCGCCTGCAGCGTCGTGCGCACGACGTTGTTCATCGGCTGTTGGGCCGCCAGGCTGACGCCGGCGGTCTGTGCGTGGGTCCGCAGCGTCCACGACCGCGGGTTCTTGGCATGGAACCGGTCGCGCATGATGCGGGCCCACATCCGCCGGGCCGCCCGGAACTTGGCGACCTCTTCGAAGAAGTCGTTATGGACGTCGAAGAAGAACGACAACCGGGGCGCGAACGCATCGACGTCCAGTCCGGCCTCACACCCCGCCTGCACGTACGCGATTCCGTCGGCGAGGGTGAACGCCAGTTCCTGAACCGCGGTGGCCCCGGCCTCGCGGATGTGGTACCCGCTGATGCTGATCGTGTTCCAGCGCGGCACCTCGCGGGTGCAGTAGACGAGAATATCCTGGATCAGCTTCATGCTGGGTCGCGGGGGGACGATCCATTCCTTTTGCGCGATGAACTCCTTGAGCATGTCGGTTTGGCTCGTGCCGCCGATCGCCCGCGGGCTGATCCCTCGGGCCGTGGCCACCGCGACGTACATGGCGAGGAGGACGTTGGCCGGGGCGTTGATCGTCATCGAGGTCGTCACGCGATCGAGTGGGAGATCGCGGAGGAGCAGGTCCACGTCCTCCACGGTGTCTACCGCGACGCCTTCCCGGCCCACCTCTCCCAACGCTTTGGGGTGATCGGAATCGTATCCCATCAGGGTCGGCATATCGAACGCGACCGAGAGACCGGTCTGGCCCTGGCCGAGCAAGTAATGAAATCGCGCGTTGGTGTCCTCGGCGCCGCCGTATCCCGCAAACATGCGCATCGTCCATAGACGGCTGCGGTACATCGTGGGGTAGATCCCCCGGGTGAACGGGTAGCCGCCGGGGAGCCCCAGGTCGCGGGCCTCATCGAGAAGGACCAGGTCCGCCGGGCCGTAGAGGCGGTCGACCTCGAGGCCGGAGAGGGTCGTGAATCGCCCGCTGCGTTCGGGCTGGCGCGCGAGCGTGGGGCGCAGCACAGTCTCCTCCCACGCCGCGCGCCCCGCGTCGCCCTGGGCGCGGCGCTCCGGCGGCCGCTTTCGGCCGGCGGGCTTCCGGCGGGGTGTCAGGGGCCGGCGCTTGGCTCTAGCCACGCGAGGACCTCCGGAGCTTGCGCACTTCCTCCGTCAGGAGCGGCAGCACCTGAAAGAGATCGCCGACGACGCCGTAGGACGCGATCGAGAAGATCGGAGCCTGGGGATCCTTGTTGATCGCAACGATCCACCGCGACCCCGACATCCCAGCCAGATGCTGGGGCGCCCCTGAGATGCCGCAGGCGATGTACAGCTGTGGATTCACGGTCTTTCCCGTCTGGCCGATCTCATAGTCGTGCGGCACCCACCCGGAGTCCACCGGAGGGCGGCTCGAGCCCACCGCGGCCCCGAGGACGCGCGCGAGCTCTTCCAGGATCGAGAAGTTTTCGGGCCCTCGAAGCCCCCGCCCGCCGGAGACGATGATATCGGCTTCGGTGAGCGGCAACGTCTCTCGCGCAATCGCCTTGACCTCGAGAACCTGCGTGCGCACCGCCGCCGGATCGAGCGTGACCGAGACGGGGAGTACCTCGGGAAGCCGCGACGAATCCGGGGCGGTGGGAGGAAAGATGTTGGGCAGGACGACAGCGATCCTGGGCCCCTCCCCGCGAAAGGCGACGCGGGCGAGCGCCTTACGCGTCATCACCGGTCGGGTCACCTCCACCTGGTCGCCGTCGATCTCGACCGCGGCACAATCGGTGACGATTCCGGCGTCCACGCGGGCGGCGAGCCGGGGGGCGAGGTCGCGGCCGGACGCGGTGCTGCCGACCAACAGCAGGAACGGCTGTTCCGTCGTCACGATGGGCTCGATCACCGCGAGATACGCGTCGGTCGTGTACTGTCCGAGGAGGGGATCGTCGGCGACCCTGACCACGTCCGCGCCGTGGGCCCCCAGGTCCTTCGACGTCTCCTGAATCCCGGACCCCAGCGCCAGGGCTACGACCTGTCCGCCGAGTTCCTCCGCAAGGCTCCTGGCTTTGCCGAGGAGCTCGTACGTGATCTTCCGCGGCCGGCCGTCCGCATACTCCGCAAGCACCCACACGTCACGGCCCATCAGTCATCCGTTGCCTTTCACAAGCGACCTGGCTCACGTCAGAGCACCTTGGCCTCGTCCCGCAGGAGTCGCACTAGTTCCTTGACCATCTCGGCCGGCTCCCCTTCGAGGATCCGCCCCGCCTGCCGCTGAGGGGGCGGCGTATACCCGAGCACCTCGGTCCGCGCGGCGACGCCGCCCGCCTCTTGGAGGGTCAGCCCGAGGTCCCCCAACGTCTTCACAGCGATCGCGGTCCGCTTCGCCTTCATGATGCCCGGAAGCGACGGGTATCGCGGTTCGTTGATGCTGCGCTCGACGGTGATCACCGCCGGAAGGGTGACCTCCAGGACCTCGACGGCGCCCTCGACTTCCCGGTGCGCCATCGCCTTTCCGGTGGACAGCTCCAGCTTGGTGACCGCGGTCGCCTGCGTGAACCCCAGGAATTCCGCCAGCGCCGGACCGACCACCGCCGCGTTGTCGTCGGTGGACAGCTTCCCGCAGATGACGAGATCGCACCCCTGCGCGCCGATCGCGGCTGCCAGCGCGCGGGCCACGCCCAGATGGTCGGCGCCGTCCAGCGCCGGATCCTCGATATGGATCGCGGCATCGGCCCCCATCGCCACTCCTTGGCGCAGCGCCTGGGCGGCCGCGGACGGGCCGACGGTGACCACGGTCACCGTTCCGCCCGTTTTCTCCTTGATGCGCAGGGCTTCCTCGACGCCGTGCTCGTCGTAGTAGTTCAGCTTGAAGGGGAGCCCGCTTTCCTCGATCCCCCCGCCGTCCGCACGGATTCGAATCGGCGCCTCCGTGTCGGGCACGTATTTGACGCACACGACGACGTTCATTTCACGGCACCCGTGCCTCGCTCATGATGACGTCCCCAGGAGCTGGCGGGCGATCACCATCCGTTGGACCTCGGATGTCCCCTCGTAAATCTCCGTGATCTTCGCATCTCGAAAGTGCCGCTCCACCGGGTAATCCTGAATATACCCGTACCCGCCGTAGATCTGCACGGCCTGCGTCGCCGTCCACATCGCCGTTTCGGACGCAAACAGCTTCGCGACCGCTGCCTCTCGGGTGTGGCGGCGACCCTGATCCCGGATCCATGCCGCTCGGTAGGTCAGCAACCTCCCGGCCTGGATCCTGGTGGCCATGTCGGCGATCTTCCACTGGGTCGCCTGAAACTCGGCGATCGGGCGCCCGAACTGCCGGCGCTCCTTGGCGTATGCCACCGCGTCTTCCATCGCCGCCCGCGCGATCCCGAGCGCCTGCGAGGCGATCCCGATTCTGCCGCCGTCCAGGGTGGCCAGGGCGATATGAAACCCCTTGCCACGCTCTCCCAGCAGCCGGTCCTTGGGCAACCGGCAGTCTTCCAGGACGATCTCGCACGTGCTGCTCGCGCGAATGCCGAGCTTGTGCTCGACCTTGCCCACCGCGAGCCCGGGATCACCCCGCTCGGCGATGAACGCGCTGATACCCCCGCTTCCCGATGCCGCTTCGCTCCGCGCGTAGACGATGAGCACGTCGGCCTCGACGCCGTTCGTGACGAAGATCTTGGTCCCGTTTAGGACCCAGTGATCACCCGCATCCTGCGCGGTGGTCTGCAGGGAGGCCGCATCGGACCCCGCGGTAGGCTCGGTGAGACAGTAGCACCCGATCTTGCGGCCGCGCGCGAGCTCCGAGAGGTACGTGCGCTTCTGATGCTCGGATCCGAACGCGAAGATGGGGTAGCAGTCGAGCGAGTTGTTGACGGACACGACGGCCGACAGCGCCGCCTCGGCGCGCGCGATCTCCTCGATCACGATGCAACAGGAGACGGCATCCATCCCGCCACCGCCGTACGCCTCGGGGATGAATACGCCCATCAATCCCATCTCTCCGAGCTCTCGAATCAACTCCGGAGGATATCGTCCAGCGCGGTCCATCTCCGCGGCCAGAGGAAGCAGCCGGGAGGTGGCCCACTCGCGAACAGTGCTCTGGACGAGGCGATGTTCCTCGCTCAGATCAAACTCCACCGATGCTCCTTCCCACGCCGATGCGTCCCCGCGGCCCCGTAGTGGACGCTACGCGCGCGGGTACTCATAGAACCCCTTCCCCGTCTTTCGGCCGTGGTACCCTGCGAGCACCATCTTGCGCAAGAGGGGCGGGGCCGCGTACCGCGCGTCCTTGAACTCGGCAAACATCGCCTCCGCAATATAGTATGTCGTATCGATCCCTACAAAGTCCAGCAGCGTCAGAGGTCCCATGGGGTGGTTGAGCCCGAGTCGCACCGCGACATCGATATCCTCCTTGCTCGCCACCCCCAATTCGAGCGCCCGGACCGCGTCGAGGAGATACGGCACCAGGAGGAGGTTGACGATGAACCCTGGGTAGTCTTTGCAGGCGACGACGGTCTTCCCCAGCCCTTCGCAAAACGCCCGTGCCTGCGCCAGAGTGTCCTCCGCGGTGCCGAGACCCCGGATCATCTCGACCGGCTGCATCACGGGGACGGGGTTAAAGAAGTGCAGCCCGAGGAACCGATCCGCCCGCTTGGTGGCCGAGGCCATCTCCGTGATCGACAACGAGCTGGTGTTGCTGGCGAAGATCGTCTTGGGAGGACAGAGCCCGTCCAATTCAGCAAACAGCCGCTTCTTGTCGTCCATCTTCTCGATGATGGCTTCGAGCACGATCTCGCACCCGCTGAGGTCGGCGAGCCGGACGGTTCCTCGGATCCGGGCGCGCGCGGCCTTTCGGTCCGCGTCGGTCAGCTTCGCCCGCGCCACCCCCCGCTCCATCGATTGATCGACCCGTTCGAGGCCCCGTCGCAGGAGGTCGTCGGTGACTTCGCGGACGATCACCTGGTATCCGGCCCGGGCGCACACCTCGGCGATCCCCGACCCCATCAGTCCGCACCCGATGACGCCGACCGTCTGAAACATCTCTCTTCACCCCCCAAGATGCCTGACGCACCCGCCGCGCCGCTTTGGTTTACGTCACCACCGAGTCGACGAGTGGAGGCCTCGTGGAGATGCCGGCGCCGACACGATAGGCAGACCGCACCCGCCGGATCCCCTCGTCCACCCGCTGCGCCTCGCTCGTGTGGATGACCGCGAGCGCCTCCCCCCGGTCGACATGGTCCCCGAGTTTCCGCTCGATCACGAGCCCCGCCGCCGGGTCGATCCGGTCTTCCGCCCGCGCCCGTCCGGCTCCCAACACCATCGCGGCGCCGCCGAGCACCTCCGCGTCCACCGCGAGCACCGTGCCCTGCGCCTCGGACGAAACGGGCTGCCGGATGGGCGCCTGCGGCAGCCGCTCGAGGTGGTCGACGACGGCGCGGTCCCCTCCCTGAGAGGCCACCATCTCACGAAACTTGGCGAGGGCGGCGCCGCCGCCGAGCCGGTCTTCGAGCAAGGCGCGTCCCGCTGGATCGTCGGGCGCGATCCCTGCGAGGACCAGCATCTGCGACCCCAGGACGAGGCAGAGCTCTCGGAGGTCGGCGGGACCGTCCCCCTGGAGCGTGCGGATCGCCTCTGCCACCTCGAGGGCGTTGCCGACCGCTCGGCCGAGAGGTTCGTCCATCGCGCTGATGATCGCTACGGTTCGGCGGCCTGCCGACCGGCCGATCTCGACCATCGCCGTGGCCAGGGCTCGGGCCGCATCTGGCGTCTTCATGAACGCGCCGCTTCCGAACTTCACGTCGAGGACGATCGCCTCGCTCCCCGCCGCGATCTTCTTGCTCATGACGCTGCTCGCGATCAACGGCACGCTGTCCACGGTCGCCGTCACGTCGCGGAGCGCGTACAGGCGCTTATCGGCCGGGACGAGGGAAGCGGACTGGCTCACGATCGCGCAGCCGATGCGATTGACCTGCGCGATGAGCTCGTTGCCCGACAGCTCAATCCGAAACCCCGGGATCGATTCCAGCTTATCGAGGGTCCCGCCCGTGTGCCCAAGGCCCCGCCCGGAGAGCTTCGCAACACGCGCCCCGCAGCTCGCCACGAGCGGCACCAGCACGAGGGACGTTTTATCGCCCACCCCGCCCGTGCTGTGCTTGTCCACCGTCCGGCCGCGTACGCCCCGGAGGTCGAGCCGCTCTCCGCTGTCGACCATCGCGATCGTCAAGGCGGTGGTCTCCGCGGCGCTCATCCCCCGAAAATACACCGCCATCAAGAACGCCGCGATCTGGGCGTCGGAGATCTCCTCCCGCACGAACCCGTCGATCAGCCAACGGATCTCGGCCTCGGTCAAGGTACCGCCGTCGCGCTTTTTCTGAATCAACTCATAGGCGCGCACGGTCCGCTCCCGACGCCGGCAGGTCGCGCACGATCCGGCGGATCAGCCTGATGAAATGCGGCTCCAGGTCCCGAGCAGCCCGTAGCACGGCCTCGTGCGACGGCGGCTCGGCCCCGCCGGCCACATTCGTGATCGCGGAGATCCCAAGCACCCGGATCCCGGCGTGCCTGGCGACGATGACCTCGGACACCGTGGACATCCCGACCGCATCCGCTCCCCACCGGGCCATCATCGTCAATTCGGCCGGCGTCTCGTACGACGGCCCGGACACCGCCAGGTACACGCCCTGCCGCACCGGCACCCCCTCGTCGCGGGCGGCGCGCAGCGCGAGCACGACGAGATCGGGATCGTAGGCGCCCGACAGATCCGGGAAACGGGGGCCGAGCGCCTCGTCGTTGGGCCCGATCAGCGGGTTCGTCCCCGTGAAGTTGATGTGATCGGTGATGACCATCAGGTCCCCGGGCCGGAACCTTCGCGTGATGCCCCCCGCCGCGTTCGTCACGATCAGGATGCGAACGCCGAGCGCCGCCAGCACCCGGATCGACAGCGTCACCTCCGCGGAGGTGTACCCCTCGTACAGGTGAACCCGTCCCTGCATCATGATCACCGGCCGGTCTTCAAGCCGGCCCACCACCAGCCGACCCGGGTGCCCGGACGCATTCGGCACCGGGAACCGCGGAATGTCCGCATAGGGAATCACGACGTCTGTGGCCGCCGCGTCGGCCAGCGAGCCGAGGCCGCTTCCGAGGATGATTCCCAACTGCGGGAACGGGATGCCGGTCCGACGGCGGATCGCGGCGACGGCCTCGTCGATCCGCGCCCGGTCCGTCATCCGGTGAGGACCTGCTCGAGGAAGCTCGTGCCGGCCGCTGGTGCCGGGGTCCCGAGTGCCGCCGCCACGGTCGCACCCACGTCCGCGAACGTCGACCGGATCGCGAGGTCGATCCCCCCCGCCACCCGCGGCCCCGCGACGAGGAGGGGCACGTACTCCCGGCTGTGATCGGTGCTCTGACTCGTCGGGTCGTTTCCGTGGTCGGCGGTAATGATCAGGAGATCCGGCGGTCCGAGCCGCGTTACGACGGCGGCCATCGCCGCATCGATCTGTTCGAGGTCCTGCCCGTACCCGCGCGCGTTGTTCCTGTGCCCGAACAGCGTATCGAGATCGACGAGGTTGGTGAAGATCATCCCCGTCTGCGTTGAGTCCATCGCGCGGAGGGTGGCCTGCATCCCATCGAGGTCGTTGTGCGTGTGGATCGACTCGGTGATTCCCCGACCGGCGAACAGGTCGTGGATCTTCCCGATGGCCACGACCGGATGTCCGGCCTCCTGCACGCGGTCGAGCACCGTGGGGACCGGCGGGGGCACGGAGAAGTCACGCCTGCGGTCGGTGCGCACAAACGCTCCAGGCGCACCGATGAACGGTCTCGCGATGACGCGGCCGACCGCATGGGGACCGGTCAGGATCTCGCGCGCGATTCGACAGTCCCGGTACAGCTCATCGACCGGGGTACGCGCTTCGTGCCCCGCGATCTGGAACACGCTGTCCGCGGACGTGTATACGATGGGGCGCCCCGTTCGCAAGTGCTCCCCGCCCAGCTCCTCGATGATCTCGGTGCCGGAGGCGGGGCGGTTGCCGAGGACGCGATACCCGATGCGCGCCTCGAACGGTTCGATCACCTCCGGCGGAAACCCGCGCGGGTACGTGGGAAACGGCCGATCGAGGACGACCCCCATCAGTTCCCAATGTCCGGTGGTGCTGTCTTTTCCCGGGGAGCGCTCGGCCATCTTCCCAAACGCCCCGGCCGGCGAAGGATCGGGTGGCACGCCCAAGATCGCCGCGACGCGCCCGAGCCCCAGATGTCCCATCGTCGGCAGGGCCAGCCCGCCGCAGGCCGCGGCGGTGTGGGGCAACGTGCTCGCTCCGTCGTCCCCGTAGCGGGCGGCGTCGGGGAGGGCGCCGACGCCGCAGCTGTCGAGCACGATCACGAGGATACGATCGGGCGAGGTCACCACGTCCGCCTCGGTCGAGCCCGGTCAGCCGCGGTGCGCGAGGCGCTCCCGCGCCATCGTGATGCCGATGATCGTCTTGGCATCCCGAATCTCGCCGGCGTCGATCCGGCGATACGCCTCCTCGAGCGGCAGGGACTCCACGCGCAGATCTTCCTCCTCGCGCGCCGCCGCCTCCGGGCGCAGGTCCTCCGCCAGGAAGACGTGGATCTCCTCGGAGAGCACTCCGGGCGAAGGGTAGAAGGAGATCAGGGGATCCCATCGTCCGGCTGCGCGACCCACTTCCTCTGCCAGTTCACGGCGCGCGCATTCCAGCGGGGTTTCACCCGGCTCGAGGGTGCCTGCGGGGACTTCCAGAAGTTCTGCGGCCACCGCGTGGCGGAACTGACGGACCAAGAGCACGTCCCGGTCGGCCGTCAGCGCGACCATCGCCACGGCCCCCGGATGTTCGACGACCTCCAACACCTTCCGCCGGCCGCTCGGGTACGCCACCTCATCGAGGCGCACTGAGATGCGACGTCCGTCATACCCCCGGCGGCTCGTGATGAGGCGCCGCCCAGGGGGAAGAGGCTGCATCAGGCGCAGGTCAGCCGCGGCTCACGCCTTGGCCGGGGCTTTGGGCGCTTCGTAGACAGGTGTGCCTTCTCTGAGGGCCAGCTCCCGGAACGCCGCGAGGATGCGTAGGGTCATGGGACCGGGCCGCCCCGTGCCGATCTTCCGTCCGTCCAGTTCGACCACGGGCCCGAGTTCCGCGCCGGTCCCGGTCAGGAAGCACTCGTCCGCCGTGTACATGTCGTGGAGGGTCAACACCTGCTCCACGGCCGGGATCCCCAGGCCCGCGCAGAGATCGAGGACGGTCTGGCGCGTCACTCCCTGCAGAATGCCGAGGTAGGCCGGCGGGGTCAGCGCGCGTCCCGCCTTGACGACAAACACGTTGTCGGCCGTGCATTCCGCGACGTACCCCTCGGTGGTCAGCATCAGGCCCTCGTCGACCCCGACGAGATTGGCCTCCATTCTGGCCAGGATGTTGTTGAGGTAGTTGCAGGTCTTGATGCGCGGGTTCAGCACATCGACCGGACGCTGGCGGGTGGACGTGGTAATCATGCGGAGGCCTTTGCGATATGCCTCCTCCGGATACAGCTGAATCGAGTCCACAATCACGACGACGTTCGGTCGAGGGCATTTGCGCGGGTCGATCCCGAGGTCTCCGGGGCCCCTCGACACCACCGGGCGGATGTACGCATCCCTGAGGCCGGTCCGGCGCACGGTCTCGAGGATGGCATCGATCATCTCCTGCCGGCTGAGGGGGACCTGGATCCCCAACGTGTGCGCGGATTCGAAGAGCCGATCCACGTGCGCGTCGAGTTTGAACACCCGGCCGTGGTAAGCGCGGATCCCTTCGAACACGCCATCCCCATACAGGAACCCATGGTCATAGACGGAGACGGTCGCTTCCTCTTTCGCGACGAAGCGGCCGTTCACGTAGATCACCGTAGCCATTGCGCTCCCCTCTCTGTGTGCATCATGCTCGGACCTCACCTGTTCGCCGCTGGCGTAGAGCGCTCCTTTGGTCTGCGTTCCATCAACCGCTGTTGTTCACGAAGCGCGGCGGCGATGAATGCGCGATAGAGCGGGTGCGGCCGGTTTGGCCGCGATCGGTACTCGGCGTGAAACTGCGTGCCGAGGAACCACGGGTGGTCGGCGAGCTCGACGATCTCCACAAGCTCCCGGTTGGGATACAGCCCGGTGACCCGCAGGCCGTGCTGCACGAGCGTCGGCAGATAGTCGTTGTTGACCTCGAATCGATGGCGGTGGCGCTCCTGCACTTCCGGCACGCCGTAGGCTTCGCCGGCCAGCGATCCGGGCGTGAGCCGGCATGGATAGAGGCCCAGCCGCATCGTGCCGCCCTTGTCGGTGACGGCCTGCTGTTCCGGCAGCAGGCTGATCACCGGATGCGGCGTGTGTGGATCGACCTCGGTTGTGTTGGCTCCGGCCAGCCCGCAGACGTTCCGCGCGAATTCGACGACCGCCCACTGCATGCCGTAACAGTCGCCGAAGAACGGCACGCGGTGCTGCCGAGCAAATTGAACCGCCTTGATCTTGCCTTCCACCCCCCGCGACCCAAACCCGGGACACACCAAGATGCCGTCGTACGCCCCGAGCAGGCCCGCCAGGTCCGGCTCGCTGAGCGCCTCGAGCGCTTCCGAGTCTTGCTTCGTGATCGCCACGCGTGCGCCGGTGACGATCCCGCCGTGGCGCAGCGCCTCTTCGATGCTGACGTACGAATCCTCGTTGCCCACGTACTTGCCCACCAGCGCGATCCGCACCGCCGCGGTCGGATGCCGGAGGCGTTCGACCATCGTCCGCCACTCCGCCAGCTCGGGTGGGCGGGCCGGCAGCTGAAGGCGGCGCTCGACGATCTGGGGGAGTCCTTCGTCCTCCAGAATCAAGGGAACCTCGTAAATGCTCTGCGCATCGATCGCCTGGATCACCGCCTCACGCGGCACGTCGCAGAACAAGGCGAGTTTGTCACGAAGGCTCCGGCCGAGCGGGCGCTCGGTTCGGCAGACGATCACGTCGGGTTGAATGCCGATCCCGCGGAGCTCCTTGACGCTGTGCTGCGTGGGCTTCGTCTTCAGCTCCCCGGCGCTCTTCAAATAGGGGATCAACGAGACGTGGATATACATCACGCTCTCTTCCCCGACGTGAAACTTGAACTGCCGGATCGCCTCGAGGAACGGCAGGCTCTCGATGTCGCCCACCGTTCCGCCGACCTCCACGATCGTGATCTCCGCCGTCTGGGCGCGAGCGACCCGCGTGATCTCGTCACGAATCTCGTTGGTCACGTGGGGAATGACCTGGACGGTCCCGCCCAGGTACTCTCCCCGCCTCTCGCGCGCGATCACGGCGCCGTAGATCTTCCCGGTCGTGGTGTTGTTGTCGCGGCTCAGGTTCGCGTCGATGAAGCGCTCGTAGTGGCCGAGGTCCATGTCCGTCTCCGCCCCGTCGTCGGTGACGAACACCTCGCCGTGTTGAAACGGGTTCATGGTACCGGCATCCACGTTCACGTAGGGATCGAACTTGAGAAGCGTGACCCGCCACCCGCGGCTCCGGAGCAGGCGGCCCAGCGAGGCGGATGTGATCCCTTTGCCGAGCGCGGAGGCGACGCCCCCGGTGACGAAGATATACTTCGATCCCTGCGGCGTCATCGACGAGGCCCCCCCCGTGCGCCTGATTTGCTCGCGCTGCGTTGCTGCATCCCCTATCGTTCACCCCACGTCAGTTTGGTGCGCAGGAGGCTGTAGAAGCCTCCGGGTCCCAAACGGACGAGCCGTGTGTGGTGGGGTGAGCGTTCGACCCGCACCTCATCCCCCGGCTGAAGGGGGTAGCCTTCCTGCCCGTCCACGGTGAGAATGGGCGGGGCGCCGACCGGGTCGACCTGGATCACAATCGTGTCGCCGGCGGACACCAGCACGGCCCGCCCGTTGAGCGTGTGGGCGCAGATGGGGGTGAGCACGAGTCCTTCGACCGCCGGATGCACGATGGGCCCGCCGGCGGACAGGGAGTAGGCGGTGGATCCCGTCGGCGTCGCGACGATCATGCCGTCGGCGAGATGGGTCGCCAGGTGCTCGGTATTGACAAAGGTGCGCAGTTTGACCAGCCGGGCATAGCCGCTCTTGGTGATGACGATGTCGTTGAGCGCCAGAAACTCTTGACTCGTCCGGCCCTCGCGCTCCACGCGGGCGCGGAGCATCATGCGCTCGTCCAGCCGGAAGTCGCCTTCCAGGAGGCGGTGCAGGGCCCGTTCCACCTCCGGACCGTTGACCTCGGCGAGAAATCCAAACCCGCCAAGGTTGACCCCGAGGATGGGGATGCCATAGGGCGCCGCGGATCTCGCGGCGCGCAGAATCGTCCCGTCCCCGCCAAAGACGACGACCACGTCCGCCCGGCGCACGAGCTCGCCTTCGGGCACCCCCAGGGCCGCGTGTCCCAGAATCTCGGCGCTGCCCGCGTTGAGCACCACCGCGACGCCACGCTCGGTGAGGAGGCTCACCGCCTCCCTCGCCAGGCGAGCGACCTCGAGGTTGGCGTGGAGCTTGTCCACGTTCACGTGGAGGCCGACGGTCCTCACGCGCGTCTCCCGCGCCCTGCCACGCGAGCGTGCGCCTCCGCCACGGCGGCGTCGAGCGCGGCGTCCGGCAGGACCGCGTCTGCCCCGCGGACGAGGTGGGCGAGGAACTCTACATTGCCGGCGGGGCCCAGGATCGGCGACGGGACGACGCCCACAGGACCGAGGCCGGCGGCCAGAGCGGTTTCGAGGACGGTGCGAAGGACCTCGCGGTGGACGCCGGGATCTCGCACCACGCCGCCCCGCCTGACGTGCTCCCGTCCCGCCTCGAACTGCGGCTTTATGAGGGCGACCGCGCACCCCCCGGGGGCGAGCAGGGCCGCGATCGGCCTCCAGACCAGCCGCAGGCTGATGAACGCGAGGTCGGCGGTGACCAGGCCGCACGCCGCGCCGACCTGCTCCGGCGTGAGGTAGCGGGCGTTCGTGCCCTCAAGGCACACCACCCGGGGATCGGTTCGCAGGCGCCAGGACAACTGGCCGCGCCCCACGTCCACGGCGTACACTCGCGCCGCCCCCGCGCGCAGCAGGCAATCGGTGAACCCGCCCGTGCTTGCGCCCAGGTCGACCGTCACCTTACCCCGGACGTCGATCCCAAACGTGCGCAGGGCATGGGCGAGCTTGACGCCCCCGCGGCTTGCGTAGGGTTCCTCGCGCCGGTGCACCTCCACTGTCATCTGCGGGGTGATCCGGCGGCCCGGCTTGTCGGCGACCCTCCCGTCAACGAGGACGAGCCCGGCCATGATCGCGCTCTGGGCTTCCCTACGCGTGGCTGCGAGTCCGTGCAGGACGAGCCATTGGTCGAGTCGACCTGCTTCATCGATCACGGCGGACGGGGAACGCGGCAGGCGGGTCATCCTCGCTAGCGAATCATGAACGTTCGCTCGCGCGCCGGTGCGTCCTCCCAGTCGATCCGCACGTCCCGTACCAGCGCCCCCGGGGGTCCGTCGCGAACGATCCCGATCAGTGTCTCGAGCTTCGCTCGATCGCCTTCAGCCGTGATCTCGACGTGTCCGTCGGGGAGGTTGCGGGTCGTTCCCGTGAGCCCCAGCGCGCGGGCGCGCGTCGCCGTGAAGTGACGGAACCCCACGCCCTGGACCCGTCCCGTCACCACGATGTGGATCCGCACGCGATGCGAGCCTGCCTCACACGTCGGCAGCCTGTCCTACCAGCGAGAGCATGCCGGAGCGAACGACGTGGCCCAGAAGTCCGTTGACAAATCGGCCTGAGTCCTCGGTGCTGTAGCGTTTGGCCAGCTCCACGGCTTCGTTGATGATGACGCGAACGGAGGTGGTGGTGTGTTGCAGCTCAAAGATCGCCATGCGGAGGATGTTGCGATCGACGGCGGCCATGCGCTCGATCGTCCAGTGCTCCGCCACCTGGGCGATCATCACGTCGATCTCTGATGCGTGCGCCTGCGTCCCTCGAGAGAGGGTCTCTACGAGGGCCCAATCCTCGGGGAGCCAGTCCGGCGCGGCGACCGAGGCCAAGGCGTCCTCGAGGGACAGCTGCCCGACGTCCAGCTGAAAGAGGACCTGTAGCGCCGCCTCGCGTGCCCGCCGTCGCATCGTCTCCCAAACAAACTGACCACCAGATCGGTGGTCAGGCTCTCTCCTGTGGGGCCTGGCGCGCCCCGTTGGCTTTCCTGCGGTTGTCCCGCGCCTGCACTACAGTATTATACCTTGGTCCCTGGCGACAAGCAACTCCCGTACCTGCGAGACGTCCCGGCGGATTTGCCGGCTCAACGCCTCCGCGTCCGGAAACGCGCGTTCTTCCCGAATTCTCCCCACGAACTCAACCTGTATCGGCTCGCCGACGAGATCTCCACTGAACTCGAGCAGGTGGGTCTCGATCGAGATCTCCGTCCCACTAAACGTCGGTCGTCTGCCCACGTTCGTCGCGCCTCCGAATCGCCGACCGCCCACGTCGACGATTGAGGCGTAGACGCCGATGCGGGGGAGGATCTTGCGAGGCGAGTCTACGGCGAGGTTCGCGGTGGGGAACCCGATCGTACGCCCCCGCCCCTCGCCCGAGGTCACGCGTCCCCGAAGAGCGTACCTTCGACCGAGCAGCCGCGCGGCCTCATCGACCAGTCCTTCCCGCAGCGCCCCGCGGATGCGGCTGCTGCTGACCGGTTCGCCGTCGATCAACACGGCGGGCACGAGGGTGACGTCCACCCCCCGCGTCCGCCCCCACTCCACGAGGCGCTGCGCGGTACCTTCCCGCCGGTATCCAAACGTATACGACGACCCCACAAAGACCGCCCGGGCGCGCAGGCGCTCCCCCAGGATCTCGTTCATCCAATCCCGCGCGGCCGTCTGGGAGAACGCCAGGTCGAAGGGAAGCACGAGGGCCACATCGACCCCGAGTCCAGACAGCAGCGCGAGACGCTCCTCCACCGTGGTGAGCAACACCGGCTCGGGGCTCGGGCGGAGCACCTCGAGCGGATGCGGCTCGAACGTCACCGCCACCGATTGTCCCCCACTATCGCGCGCACGGGTCACCGCACCCCGGATGACCTGTTGATGGCCGAGGTGGAGACCGTCAAAGGTGCCGAGGGCAAGGGCGGAATCCCCTGGGGAAAACTCATCGAGGCCGCGAGCGGTGAGCAACGAGCCCTCCTCCATCGCCGGCCAGCACCTTGAATGGTCGAAGCGCTCCTCCGTGCACGCGCGCCAGGGCGATGAGGGCCCCGCGCCGGCTGCGGAGGCGGACCGGACCATCCTCGGGTACCGTGGTCCCGGCCACCTTCCATAAGGGCACGGAGTGGCCGTTCATCACCTCGGCGACGCTCCGGTCTGAAAGGTCGACGGCAGGGAGGTGGGCAACGGCCTGGTCCATCGGGACCACGGCGTCCCCCAGTCCTCCGGTCGCGGCCGCGGCGGCCAGCTCCTCGAGCGTCATCGCGTCGCGGATCTCGAACCCGCCGGCCCTCGTGCGGACCATGAAGTGCGCGTATCCCCCCACCCCGAGGGCGTCCCCGACATCCGCACAGAGCTTTCGAATATAGGTCCCCTTGCCGCATGCGACCTCGAGCAGCGCGGCGGCCTGCTCCCGGTCGAATCGGAGGATCTCGATCCGATGCACGGTCACCGAACGCGGTTGGAGGTCCACCATCTCTCCGCGTCGCGCCAGTTGGTACAGCCGGGCCCCCTCATGATGAATGGCCGACACCATCGGGGGCACTTGAAGGATCTCCCCCGTGAATCGCTTGAGGACGCCCTCGAGTGCGGCCCGGGTGAGCGCACGCCGGACGCCGGGCGTCCCGGACGCGGGCAGGACCTCGCCGTACGCATCCCCTGTGCTCGTCCGGGTTCCCAGGCGGAGCTCCACACGGTACTCCTTGTCGGCCTCCATGAGATACTCGCTCAACCGCGTCGCACGTCCCAGGCAGCAGACAAGCACGCCGGCGGCGCCGGGATCCAGCGTCCCCGTGTGGCCGACGCGCCTCTGCGCGGCGGCCCGACGCACGACGTCGACCACGTCGTGTGACGTCATCCCGGGGGGCTTTAATACGACGAGGACGCCGTCCATGGGACCGCTCAGAGCGTCGCCGCGCTGAGTTCGCGGCGGACGGCCGCGAGCGTCTGGCGGACCACGTCGTCGACCGGTCCCTTCACGGTGAACCCGGCTGCGGCGGCGTGCCCTCCGCCTCCGAACGCCTCGGCGATCACGTTGGCCCGGACGCTTCCCACGCCGCGGAGGCTCACGGAAATCTCATCAGATTCTTCTTTGAACAGGATCGCGACCTGAATCCCGCGAACCGTCCGCAGCGCCCCGACGACGCCCTCGGACTCTTCCATGGTGGCCCCGGCCTCTTTGAGCATCGCCTGGGTGATGGTGGTCCACGCCACGCGGCCGTCTTCGCAGATCGTCATCCGGACGAGCGCCATGCCGAGCAGGCGGAGGGACGACGTAGACCGGTTTTCGTACACCTGCTCGAAGACGGCCATCGGGCTGGCGCCGGCGCGGACCAGCTCTGCCGCCAGTTCAAAGCTCTTCGGTGTGACGCTCGCATAATGGAAACTCCCCGTGTCTGTCAGAAGCGCCGTCATCAAGCACACGGCGGTCTCGGGATCCAGGCGCGGCTGGAAGGCGGTGACGATGGGGAAGACCACTTCCGCCACCGCGGCCGCCCCAGGGTCCCACAGGACCAGATCGCCGTACCCGGTGTTGCTGACGTGATGATCGACGTTCACCCAGAGGGGGACCCCCGCGGCCCTGGCGGCCAGCGCACCCGCGCGCTCCGGGGAACTGCACTCCATGAACACGACGGCGTCGAACCGCTCCCCCTCTGGGATCTCGGCGAGGACCGTGCTGCTCCCCGGGAGGAACCGGTACATCTCCGGGACGCCGTCGGAGCTCCCGACCGTCGCCCGCCGTCCTGCGCCCCGCAGCGCTCTCGCCAATGCGAGCGTGGAGCCCAAACAGTCACCGTCGGGCGAGACATGGTTGAGGAGCAGGACGTGCTGCCGGCTTTTAAGCGTCTCCGCGATCTTTGCGGCCGGGGACATCGCTGGCCTCCTCTCCCTTGGCTTCGGCGACCCGGCGCAGCAGATGCTGAACCCGGACCCCACGTTCGATCGACTCGTCCAACCTGAAATGCACTTGGGGAAGGTACCGGAGCCGGATCCGCCGCCCCAGCTCGGTGCGGATGAACCCCTGGGCGCTCGCCAAGGCGGCCATCGTCTTCGCTTTGGCTTCCTCATCGCCCAGGATGCTCACGAAGACCTTGGCATGCCGGAGGTCCTGGCTCAACTCGACATCGGTGACGGAGACAAAGCCGACGCGTGGGTCCTTCATCTCACGCTGCAGAATCGTGCTGATCTCCTGCTTGAACAGCTCACGGAGTCGCGCGAGACGGACGCTCATCGATCGACCTCACCGCATCTCGACGGCATAATCGAGGACCACGAGATCGCTGTGCCGGCCGATCGCGTCCGCGACGTGGGCGAGCACCTGGTCGGCATGCCGCACGTCCGTGCTGATGTACGCGATCGCCAATCCGGCGCGCCGCCAAGACTCCTGGTGCGCGACTTCGGCCGCGGCCACGTGAAAGCGGTGATGGAGGCGATCGAGGAGAGATTTCAGGATCCGTCGCTTGTCCTTGATGCTCTGTGTGCCGGGAAGGCTACACTCGACGTGTAGGACGCCGACCACCATCGTCCTCGCCTCCCGGTCCCCTCAGGGACGCTTCCCTTCCTCAGACCGGCTTCGCCTCGATGTCGAACGCCTCGATGACGTCCCCCTCCTTCACGTCGTTGTAGCGCTCGAGTCCGATGCCGCACTCGTACCCTTCCGTGACCTCGCGCACATCCTCCTTAAACCTTCTGAGCGACCCGATCGTCCCTTCGTGGACCACGACGCCGTCCCGAATCAGCCGCGCCCGGGCGCCCCGCAGCATCCGTCCCATGGCCATGTAGCTCCCCGCGATCGTGCCCACCCGGCTGATCGAGAAGACCTTGCGAACCTCCGCCCGCCCCAGGATCACCTCGACCATCTCCGGCGCAATGAGCCCCGTGGCGAGCTTTTTGATGTCGTCGAGCACTTCGTAAATCACCCGATACAGCCGCACGTCGACGGCCTGGGTCTCGGCCAGGCGCCGGACTTGGGGTTCGGGCCGGACGTTGAACCCGATCACCCGGGCAAAGCTGGCCGCGGCAAGCATGACGTCGGACTCGGTCACGCTGCCGACCGCCGCGTGCAGGATCGTGATGACGACCTCGCGGCTGGTCAGGCGTTCGATCGCCGCGACGAGCGCCTCCACAGAGCCCTGCACGTCCGCCTTGACGATGAGGCGGAGTTCCTTCCGCTCGGTGACCGCCCCGGTCTCTTTGGAGATCTCCTCCACGCTCAACTGGCGGATCCTCGATTGTTCGGTCGCCCGCCGCCGCTCGGTCCGCTCTTCCGCCACCGCCTTGGCGATCCGCTCGTTTGTCACGACCTCGACCAGATCGCCGGCGGCCGGTACGTCGCTGAGTCCGATCACCTCGGCCGGTATGCTTGGACCGGCCATCTGGATCCGCGCCCCCTTGTCGTCGGTCATCGCGCGAATCCGCCCGAAGGTCTCCCCGACGACGACCGCATCGCCGACGTGAAGCGTCCCATCCTGGACCAGGACCGTGGCCACCGGACCTCGGCCTTTGTCCAGCCGCGCCTCGATCACCGTGGCCTTCGCGGGCCGTTCCGGCGTCGCCCGAAGGTCGCGGAGCTCCGCGACGAGGAGTATCATCTCGAGCAGCGTGTCCAGCCCCGTCCCCTGCCGGGCCGACACCGGGACGGTGATCGTGTCGCCGCCCCATTCCTCGGGGACGAGCCCAAGATCCGCCAGTTGCTGCTTCACGCGGTCGGGATTCGCCTGCGGCAGGTCGATCTTGTTGATCGCGACGATCACCGGCACCCGCGCCGCCTTCGCGTGGTTGATCGCCTCGAGCGTCTGCGGCATCACGCCGTCTTCGGCGGCGACCACCAGCACCGCGATATCGGTCACGTGGGCGCCGCGAGCCCGAAGCGCCGTAAACGCCTCGTGACCGGGGGTATCGAGAAACGTGATCGGCTTGCCTTTCGCCTCCACCGTGTAGGCGCCGATATGCTGGGTGATCCCCCCGAACTCCTTCGCCGCGACGCTGGTCTTCCGGATGGCATCGAGGAGGCTCGTCTTTCCGTGGTCCACGTGCCCCATCACCGTGACGACGGGGGGTCTGAGTTCCCGCCCCTTCTCCTCGGCGGCGTCCGCCACAGGGACATCCAGCGTTGGGGCGAGTTCCGTTACTTCGGCGACTTCGGCGACTCTGGGAACGAAGTTGAACGCCGCCATGACTTTGCTCGCGATCTCGAGCGGGATCATGTGATTGATGCCCGCCATGACGCCAGATTCGACAAGACGCTTCACGACTTCTCCGGGGGGCACACCCATGCGCGCGGCCAAATCGCCAACCTGAATCGGCCCATCCAACTCCAGATACCGGACCGGTTGCGGGGCCGCGGCGGCGGGCGCGGCCGGGATCTCGGGGGCCGGGCGCACAGGCTCGGGGGGCCTCACCGGTTCTGCCCTCGGCTCCACCCGTGGAGTCTCCACGGGTGCCGGCGCGGGGGGCCCTTCGGGGATCACGCGAGCGCCCGTATCTGCGGCCGCGGACTCGTACCGGTGCGTTCTCCGGACGTCCGCAAACCGAATGGTCGGCTTTTCTTTAGGCGGCGCGGACGGCGCAGCCGCCTGGGCGCCAGCGGGGGCTGCCGCGGCCGCCGGGTGCTCCCTCGCCGGCTTGCCGGCCGCGACCCCCGACGGGGGGGCGCCGGTGTGAGGATCCCCGCCGGCCCTCTTGGGCTCGACCTTGGCGTCTCCCGCTTTCTTTGGAGCCGCGCGCTCCTGAGTCTTTGCCGCCACTTTGCCGCCGGGGGCCGCCGGCGCCACAGGCGCTTTCTCGGTCTTGGTCGGTGGTGCCTGCGGCGGGGCGACATCCGCCGCCGGGGCTGCCTCCGCGCGCGGCGCCCGGATGACCCGAACGCCTTTGATCTCGGATCCGTAGCTGGCCTGGAGAAACGCGCTCTGCCGGACTTTTTCCGCGTCGACCGAGGTGGACTTGCCGCGGGGGGATTCTCGTCCCGGGGTGCCGGCCGCGGCCGGCCCTCCGGATGGGGGCGCTTGTCCCTTCGCACGGGTGGCGGCTTGCCGCAGTCGCCCCACGACCGCATCGTCGAGGACGCTCATATGGTTCCGGACCGGGACTTTCATGGCCTCCAGCCGTCCGATCAGTTCCTTGCTGGTGAGGCCCAGTTCCCGGGCGAGTTCATGAACTTTCACAATATCCCTCCCGTGTGCTCACAGCGCCGGCCGTCGTCGAGGGTGTGGCTTCCCCGACGGCGGCTCGGGGCGGGGCAGCAAGATCCGTCGAACCACCGGCGCTCTCGGCGGCGCCGGGCGGACCTGCGCGCCTCGCAGTCCCTCTGCCACATCTTCTGGAATCGAGCGTTCAAGCGTTCGCGCTAGGCGCTCTTCGTGCAGCGCACGGTCGATGCACGGGGCCTGTGGACAAACATAGGCGCCCCGCCCTGAGAGTTTCCCTGTCGGATCGACCCGGACCTCGCCATCGGGCGTACGGACGATCCGGATCAGCTCTCGTTTGACCCGCATCTGGCCGCACGCCACGCACTGCCGCTGGGGAAGCCGCCGGACCTTTGGCATGGCTCACTCGGCGACCGACTTCTCCTCTACGCGAGGCGCTCCCCCGGGAGCCTCCTCCCCGGCGGGTGCCGCAGCCACCGGGACCGACTCGGGGCCGGGGACCGCTTGGCCTTCGGCGGCCGCTGGGACTTCCTCTTCCGGAGGGAGGTCGGCGAAGATCTTCTTTGCCTCCTGCTCCTTGATCTGCGACTCGCTCTTGATATCGATGCGCCACCCGGTCAGTTTGGCGGCGAGCCGGGCGTTCTGCCCCTCTTTGCCAATGGCCAGCGACAGTTGGTTATCCGGCACGATCACCAACGCCGTCTTCGTCTCCTCGGTGATCTCGACGCGGATCACCTTCGCCGGGCTCAGGGCGCTCGCGACGAAGATCGCGGGATCACTGGCCCACGGCACGATGTCGATCTTCTCCCCGCGCAGTTCGTCCACGATCGACTGGACCCGCGAGCCCTTCGGCCCAACGCACGATCCGACCGCATCGACGTTGCGATCGCGGGAGACGACCGCGACTTTGCTCCGCGCGCCGGCTTCGCGGGCGATCGCCTTGATCTCCACGATGCCTTCGTAGATCTCCGGCACCTCGATCTCGAACAGCCGCTTCAGCAACCCGGGATGGGTGCGTGACACGACGATCTGAGGCCCGCGCGTGCCCTGCTTGACCTCGACGACGTACGCCTTGACGCGATCGTTCTGCCGGTACCCTTCCCGCGGGACCTGCTCGGTCGGCGGCAACACCGCCTCGATCCGCCCGAGGTCCATGTAGACGTTCCGCCGCTCCACGCGCTGCACCGTGCCGGTAACGATATCGCCCTCCCGGTCCCGGAACTCCTTGTAGACCATGTCCCGCTCGGCCTCGCAGATCCGCTGCACGATCACCTGCTTCGCGGTCTGGGCTGCGATCCGACCGAAGTCCTTCGGGGTGACCTCGACCTCGACGATGTCTCCGACTTGGCTCTCCGCATCCCATCCCCGCGCCTCCGCGAGGGGGACTTCGCTGTTCGGATCGGTCACGCTCTCGACGATCGTTCGGACGCTGAATACGTGCTGCTCGCCGGTTTCCCGGTCTAGCTCGATTCGGATGTTTTGGGCCGCCGATCCGAAATTCTTCTTGTAGGCGGAGAGCAATGCCGCCTCGATGGCCTCAACGAGGACGTCCTTGCCGAGGCCCTTTTCTTCCTCCAGTTGCTGGATGGCCTTGATCAGCTCCGCGTTGTTCACTTGCCGCTCACCTCCAGCCTGCCCGGCTGTCCTCCGCATGGAGGGCCCCGCGCCCTTTCGCGGTCGCCCTGGAGCGCTTGAAGTCCTCGCGCAACTCTGCCATCTCGACGATGAGGTGGGCCTGAGCGATCTCGTCCTGTGCCAGGCGCACCTCACGCCCATCCTCCAGCATGATCGCCACCCGGCCGTCGACGAGCCCGAGCAGGCGTCCTCGAAACCGCCGCTGCCCCTCGATGGGGGCGACCGCCGTCACCGCGACGTTCCGCCCCGAGAAACGGATGAAATCACGCGGCCGGCGGAGCGGGCGGTCCAGCCCCGGGGAGGCGACCTCCAACGTGTACGAGTCCACGAGCAGATCGTACAGGTCGAGCTCCCGGCTGAGGTCCTCGCTCACCCGGGCGCAATCCTCCACCCCGGCGCCCCCGTCCCGGTCAACCAGCACCCGAACGATCTGGTGGCGTCCCGTCCCCATGAGCTCCACATCGACCACCTCGAGACCGCGTCTCGCCGCGATCGGCCCCGCCAGTCCCGCCACGTGCTCAGCAATCTCCTGGCGCCTCACCGATTTTGCCCCCACAAACATGCGCCCCAGCCTTTG
>DASSXJ010000223.1 GCA_035703895.1 bacterium
CCTCCAGATTCGTGCCTTGCAACCGAAGCGACTGGCGCGATGTTCAGGACCGCTGGGCGTGCGCGCCAACCGCGGATTGGTGTTCTGCAGCCGGCTGCCCGTAGATCGCGCCGAGCACCAGACCATACACGAGGTGGCCGATGATCACGCCCATGGTTCCCATCGCCCCACCCAACCCCATGCCCAGGAATCCCGGCTTCGGGGTGAACGAGGGGAACATAGCGCCGACCACGGGGAACCCAATGATCAAGACGAAGATGGCAAGGAGGAACCCGTAGGTGAGCCCTCGCACCCACGGTGCGCCGCCCAACGAGGGCTCGACGATATATGCGTAGACGGCCGCCCACAGGATGGTCCCCATCATTAGGTGGACGATCCAGCCGACCACCAGGCTCCCTCCAAGCATCGAACCCACCATCGCCGCGATGTCCATCCGCGGAAGCCCCATCATTGGGGCCATGGCCTGGACGATCGACATGATGATTGTGGCGACCAGGCCGGCCAGCATGGCCCGGCCAAAATTCTTCCCGTCCATAAAGCGCCTCCTCGGTTGATCGTACGCCGACGTAGTTACGTTTTAGGCGAACCACACATCGGCCACGAACATTCCGTGACGAGGGGGAGAGTGTAAGGAAGCTTACAATTCTCGTGGCAAGCCATGATCTATGGACAACCACACAAGGCCTTGTGACTTCAAAGACGAGAGGATCGGCTGGTGATCAATCGGCGTTCCCGGTCGACATCCGCCTGCGGGCGATTCCGACCCGGATAGAACGGCTCACCGGTGGCACGCTGGTCGTTCATGCCACCATCGCCGGCCACGAAGAGCGCTTCGAGGCAGACCGCCTCCTAATAGCGACGGGGAGGCGGCCCCACGGACTCTCGGCGCTAGGGCTGGAGACCGCGGGCATCGTAGGCGATCCGACCCACGGGATCCAGGTGGATGAGACGCTTCGGACGACAGCGCCGAACATCTGGGCCATCGGTGACGTCATGGGACGTCTCCAGTACACGCACTTCTCCACCTATACAGCAGGTCTGGCTGTGCAAAACGCCCTCGGCGGCGCAGGGGCTCGGTACGACACACGCCGGATTCCGGGCGCGGTGTACACTGATCCTGAGGTGGCGAGTGTTGGTCTCACGGCCGAAAGTGCTCAGGCTCAAGGACACCGTGTCAAGGTTGGCAAGCAACCGATGGGAGCGGTCAACAGGGCCCGGGCGATGGGAGAGGCCGCGGGGTTCATCAAAGTCGTGGTGGATGCGGACACCGACACACTCCTGGGCATGCATGTGCTGGCTCACATGGCAGCCGACCTGCTTCCCCAGGGGGTCCTGGCGATGCATCCCGGTTCTATCGATCCGCTGCGCGCCTCTGTGTATACGCATCCTACCCTCTCGGAGGGGGTCAAAGCTGCTGTAGGGAACCTGAGCTGAACTAGTGCCGACCCAAGGTCGCTCTCCTGGAAGGAAGGGTTGAGGACGGTCGTCGCATAGTGTAATCCCGCTTACGGTTGCGAAAGGCTCGCGCATATATGCTTGTCTTGCGCAGGAGGACCAATTATGTTCAAACGGCCACTCACCTGGAAGGCGCTGCGAGCGCGCGGGCTGTGCGGGACCTGACCCTCGTCTCTGCTGCTCGGGCTGGCAGCATGGTTCACCTATAATACCGGGTATCTGACATGGAGTGTGTTTCGGCGTCTCGCTGGAGGCCATCATCGACGCGGCGGCCCGCCCCGCATTGACTGGAGCGTCTCCGACGGGACCACCGACCGGAGTGCGGCCGGGTCGCAGGAGACGCGCCCATGAGTCAACACCGTATGCTCTGGCTCTTTGCGGCCGGTGCGTTCCTTATAGAACTCCTCGGACCGCCGGTCCTCGCTGCCCCGGCTCCGGAGCGCCCCCCCTTCGACACCTCGGAGTGGAAGACCGACTTCGGCAGACACAGCGTGGCTCTTTCCGAGATCATGTCGGGGGGACCTCCCAAGGACGGTATCCGAGCGGTCGACACCCCCGAGTTTGTCAGTGTGAGCGCTGCGGACGGCTGGCTCAAGCTGCGCGAGCCGGTCATCCTCTTCGTGCGCGGTGACGATGTTCGAGCCTATCCCGTCCAAATTTTGATCTGGCACGAAATCGTCAACGATACCGTCGGCGGCCTCCCCGTGGCGATCACCTTTTGCCCGTTGTGCAACACTGCCATCGCCTTCGACCGCCGGGTGCAGGACCGGACCCTCAGTTTCGGAACCACGGGAAAGCTGCGGTTCTCGGACCTGGTGATGTATGATCGACAGACCGAATCGTGGTGGCAGCAGGCGACGGGCCAGGCGATCGTCGGCGCGCTGACCGGCACTCAGCTTACCCCCCTCCCCGCCCAGACGATCTCTTGGGGAACGTTCAAGGAAGCCTTTCCGGACGGCAAGGTTCTCTCCCGCCACACCGGCTACAATCGGGCGTACGGCCAAAACCCGTACGTCGGCTACGACGACGTCAACTCCTCGCCATTTCTCTATCGGGGGCCGAACGATCCGCGCCTGCGCCCGGTGGAGCGCGTCGTGACCGTTTCGCTTGGGGGGGAGGACGTCGCATATCCATTTTCCGCGCTGGAGAAAATCCGGGTCGCAAACGACACGGTGGGCGGGAACAAGATCGTCGTCATCTTCGAGAAGGGGGTCACGTCTGCACTCGACCGGAGCAGTATCCCAGAATCGCGCGATATCGGCACCGCCGGTGTGTTCGAGCGCGCCGCTGGCGGGAAGGTCCTGACGTTTGCGGTGGCCGGAGGCCGGATCACCGACGCGCAGAGCGGAAGCGTGTGGACGATCCTCGGCGCCGCGATCAGCGGCCCCTTGGCCGGCACCCACCTTGTCCCGGTTGTCCACGGCCAGCATTTCTGGTTCGCGTGGGCGGTGTTCCGGCCGAAGACGAGAGTCTACGCGCCTTAATTTCCCCGGCGAGTTCACAGCCAATCGATCCGATTGTAAGCTGGGCCACAATTTCCAAATCGAGCAGTGACCCAATCTTTACGGATTCCTTATGCGCGGTTAACACCGCGGTGGCACCCTAGACGCGAACGCAGACGTTGCAAGCAGAAAAGGAGGGACACGCCATGCGCACATTGCTCGCCCTCATGGTCCTCGGGGTACCACTCGCGTTCTTTGGAACTGCTGCCTTTGCCGCGGGAGGCGACGATAACCGGCCCGATTACCGGGGTCCCAACCAGTATGCGCCGCCGGTCGTGCAGGTTGGACCGACGACCATCGGCACAATCGCAGGAGCCGGCCTCACCCCGACGGCGTGGTTTCAACACGTACGGGATGAAAGGGGTGACGGTAGAAACCGGTAAGACCCCCGTTCACGGGGCTCTCTGCTGGGGGAGGGAGTCGGCTACCCTCCCCCGAGATCGACCACTGAACGGGTGGCAAAAAGCCATTGAGCAAATAAGGAATCTTCAAGATCAAGTGAGCCCGGATGCCTGCACGCGTCGCCGTCGGGGCGATGGGCAGGAGCCCCCTTGCTGCCGCTTCGGGTCGGGAACACGGCGACATCTTCAATGGACTGTACGCTTCCTTACTTTTCTCCACAGGACACGACGAGTACGGTAGGTGCGGTGCGCTCCAGACATGCTCGATAGGTGGGGCGACCCCTGGGAGAGAACTGCGAGTTGCAGACGTCATCCGCAGAGGTTCGGGCTCATTATCGTTGGCTTGGCCGAAATGCTCGGGGTATTCACTCGTCCCGCGCTCGCCCTCGGGGCCTTTGGGAGCCTCAACATCTTCTTCATGGGCGGACGAGCGGGCAACCTTCATTTCGATCTGAACTCGCTGATGCTCGTCTTCCAGGTTGCTGCATTGGCCATGGGTGCGGGGCAGACCTATGCGATCGACGCCTGGATGCGCAACCGCGCTCAGCCGCGGGAGCTCACCGCGACCTAAGTCACAAACCGCGTTCCTCGTGGTGCGGCATGACGATGAGAGCGCGATGGAGGAGGTCACCCGTGAGCGAGCCGTACAATTACGAGCATTTCCCGCAGGATCTCGACGGGGCGTTGTTTACGGCGTTCCAGAGCGGGCTGCGGGTGGGCGCACCCGCGCCGGACGGCGAGGGGACCCGGCTCGAGGACGGGGCGCGCATCCGCCTTTCAGAGTACTGGCGCGGATCGCCCGTGGTCATCGAGTTCGGCTCCATCACCTGACCGTACTGCGGGCTGGCGGCGCCAGCCCTGGAGTCCTTGGCGAAGAAGTACCGCCCCGAGGAGTTCCGCTTCGTGTTCGTCTATGTTCGAGAAGCACACCCGGGCGAACGTCTCCCGCACCACACATCGATCGATCAAAAGCTGCAACACGCCAGACGGTTCCGCGACCGGTGGTTGGTGCGCCGGCCGATCCTGGTCGATGATCTCGATGGGCCCCTGCACCAGGCGTACGGCACGCTGCCAAACATGACGTACATTGTGAGCGCGGCCGGGCGAGTAGCCTATCGCGCAGACTGGACAGACGCCCACAGCATCGAGTGGGTCCTCGAGTATCTCAAGCATGAATCGGTAGAGAAAGCCACGACGCGGCGCGTCGCCCCGTTCTATGCGGAGCTGGCGGGGCACCGCAGCGCCATGGACTACCCTCGTGCGTTCATCGAAGGCCTTGCGCGAGGCGGCGGTGTGCGCGCGGTCGAGGAGTTCATCAGCGCGGTAGAGAAGCGTCGGGGGAGAGCGGAGGCCGACCCTATGCGGCGCGTGTGGTCGCAGATTCGAGAGGAAGTCTCGGCGCGTCCGTCCGATCCCTGATCAACCGACATGCCGTTTGGGGCTAGCGCCGGACGCAACCGGGATCGCGTGAGAGGCCGGCTCAACCCCTGCTGTTGCTCAGCGCCCCCCAGGTGGCAACGCAGAATGGCACTACATACGTGAGTGGGATCTGCCACAGCAATCTTGATCCAAGGGTTCCTTCCACGAGAACGGCGCCCTGGTTGATCGCAACGAGGATCGTGCCCACGACAACCGCAGTTACTGTGGAGCGGCGCAGCATCGGCCAGTAACACAAGGCACATCGAAGACACCGAACCGCGCCACCTCGGACGAAACCCGAAGTCCTGTTCAGGTCCCGGCCGCAGCAGGCGCAGCTACCAGGTCCCACCTGGCGTTTGGCTGGCGACACCGCTGGTCTCACGATTAGGTGATTCGGCCACCGGTCGTCTGCAGCCTGCGTGCGCGGCGATCGCGCGACGCAAGGAAGACCTGGTTGGCGAGGCACCGGTTGCGCCCCTCCGCACAGGTAGCCGCGACCGCGTCCATCCTGTGCCAAGAAGTCTCTATGTGTTACCCTTTGAGCCCGCTCATCACCACTCCCTGAACGACCCACTTCTGGAAGAAGAGAAAAATCGCCAAGATCGGTAACATGCTCACAAGCGCGGCTGCGGTGAGCAGGTTGTACTCGACGAAGTAGATGTTTTGGAAGCTTACCAGGCCCATCGTGACCACCTTCATCGCGGTCGAGTTCACCACGACGAGAGGCCAGAACAGCTCGTTCCAGGTGAACATGAACTTGAGGATTACGAGCGTCGCCAGGGCCGGCTTCACCGAGGGCAGGATCACCCGCCAGAAGATCCCCAGCTCGCTCGAGCCGTCGATGCGGGCGGCGTCGACGTAGTCGCTCGGCACTACCTCGATGGCCTGTCGCATCAGAAACACCCCGAAGACGCTCACCAGGTCGGGCGCCAGGAGGCCGAGGTAACTGTCAAGGAAGCCGAGGCGGCTGACCCACAGATAGAGCGGCACGACCACGGACTGAAACGGCACCATGAGGATCCCGATGATCGCGAAGAAGAGGACATCGCGGCCCGGGAACCGGAATTTGGCGAAACCGTAGCCGGCGAGCGACGACACCACCAGGCTCGACGTGGCCGACACGGAGGCGATCAGAGCACTGTTCAGGAGGAACCGTCCGAAGGGCTGGCGCGCGAACACCTCCCGGTAGTTCGCGAGATTGGTCCAATGGTCGGGCAGAATGCGCAGCGGGACCCGCTGGATCTCAGGCATCGTCTTGAACGACGTCATCGCCATCCAGAAGAGCGGGAAGAAGACGCTCAGGGCCCCGCCGCCGACGAGGATCACCACGAGCCACCGCCAGCGGCTCGCGCTCAATACTCCACCTGTCGCCGCAGGACCCGCCATTGCACCAGGGTCACGAGCAGCAGGGAGACGAACACGAATACGGCCATCACCGAGGCGTCGCCGAGCCGGAAGTACTTGAAGGCCGTATCGTACAGGAGCATGATCACCGTTTCGCTCGCGCTCGCCGGTCCGCCCTGCGTCGTCGCATAGACCTGATCGAAGATCTTGAAGTCGAAGATCAGCTCCAGGATCGAGACCATCACGATCTGCGGGTTCAGGAGCGGGAGCGTCACGTGGCGAACGCTTTGCCAGCGGTTCGCGCCGTCGATCTCCGCGGTCTCGTAGTACTCGCGCGGAATCGCCTGCAGGGCTGCCAGGAAGATCATTGTGTCGAATCCGAGCCGGACCCAGAGGTTGACGATCGCCAGGGAGGGCAGCACCTGGTCCAGGCTGGTGAGCCACTTCTGGGGTGGGATACCAACCCGCGTCAGGAGGTAGTTCAGGAAGCCGTACACGGGGTCGTACATCCACTGCCAGATCAGGGCGGCCGCCACCAGGGAGACCGCGAACGGCAAGAAGTACATCGCGGCCCAGGCGCTTCGCCAGCGCAGGCTCGCGAGGCGGTTCAGGCCGAGGGCGACCAGCAGGGCCAGCACGATCGTGGCCGGCGCCGAGAGGAGGAGCAGGGTTACCGTGTTCCGGACGGCCTGCCAGAACGTCGAGTCGGTCAGGACCCGCTCGTAGAGCCGGACCCCTACGAAGCGGCTGGCCCCGCCGGGTACGGTGCGGTAGAAGGACCCGACGACCGACTCTCCCAGCGGCACGACGAATACCAAGCAGAAGTAGAGGAGCGCGGGCAGGATGAACAGGAGGCCTGCGCGTCGCTGGCGGTCCATATAGGTCCGCGCGAACACCAACCGCACCCAGGGCATCGAGTCGGGCGCGCCACCTCATCCCGCCCTTCTCCCCGCTTCTGGGAAGTAGGCGAGCGGGACCGAGGCTATTCCTTCAGGATCCGGTCCATTTTCGCCGCGGCTTCATCGAGCATAGGCTTGGGCTCCCCCTTCCCGAAGAGGACGCCGACGACGGCCTCGCCGAACGCCGTGGCAAGTTCATTCGACTTGGGGTGGAAATAGGTCGGTGGCACCGGCTGCTTGAGCATCTCCCGTGTCGACTGATAGTCGGGCCTCGACTTCACGTACGCAGACTCAAGGTTTGCGGTCCAGACTGGGAGGACCCCGTCCCCCTTATGCTGCTCGAGATCATCCTTGGCATTCGAAATGAAGCGGAGGTACTCCCAGGCCGCCTGCTTGTTCGGGCTGTTCTTGTAAACTAGGTTCGCCCATGGGAAAAGAGCCCCCGCCCCCGGGCAGGTCTTGGCACACGGCAACGCGGCGACTTTGAACTGGATGTCCGGCGCGTTATTATGGAGCCACCCAAAGAACCACGACTCGCGAAAGATGACTGCAGCCCGCTTCTGCCCGAAGGCGTCCTCCGGGCTGCCCAGCGCCAGGCTCGCCACTTTATCCTTACGGACGAGGTCGCCGTAGAACTGGAGGGCGGCGACCATCTCCGGGCTGTTGGCGTAGCCGGTCGCCCTCGTCATGTCTGGCGAGAGCATCCGGGCCCCGAAGGCATGTGCGATCGGGAGGAACTTGTCAGTGATGCCGACCGGCGCCCCTTTGCTCCGCAGGGCGAAGCCCACCTGCGTGGGTTCTCCCCCCTTGGGGTCCTGGATCGTGAGCTTCTTCACGGCGGCGAGCCAGGCATCGAGGGTCTTGGGTGGCTTATCCGGATCCAGCCCGGCCTTCTTGAACATGTCCACATTCATATACATCTGTTGGAAGTTGCCGTGCTCGAAGGGGATCCCATACCGGCGTCCATTCCACTTGCCGATCGGGACCATGTACGCGGGGAGGTTCTCGTCCCAGATCTTGGTGAGATCGGCAGGCATGGGCTCGCAGAAGTCGTACTGGCCGCACCACTGGTGGGTGATCCCCATGAAGAAGTCGGGAGCTCCGCTCCTCCCGCTGAGGGCGGCTAAGTACTTGGCTTCGTAGCCGAGGTACGGCACGAAGACGGCCTCGACCTCGTAACCAGCCTTGCGGGCAAACTCCCTCCCCTTGACCTCGTACCACTTGACGAAGACCGGGTTCTGGTCCCCCCACAGCGACCAGTACACGAGCTTCTTTGTCTGAGCAGGCGCCGGCTGCGTTGAAACCGTCCCGATCAGCAGACCCACCAAGAGCACCACCATCACCGAGAGACCGCGTCGCATCCTGTCCCCCCTTCCGCGTTCATATGCACGGGAGTCCTTATTACGGCGGTGATTCCCCATGCTATAGGAAGTGGCCCGGGCGGCTTCCGACAGCGCCGGCACGTGGCCATGTGGTTCTTCATGCTGGGGTGATCTCCTTGGGGCAGGGTTGGCTAAAGCCGTGCAAGCCGGGTCCAATGCCGATTTCGAGGCGGGAGTTGTCGGTGCAAGCGTCATTTACCGGTGCGGCGGCCTCCCTCCCGACCCTCCTCACGAATCCGGCTTATGCCGTTGCTCCGCGCCTTCAGTCAAGAGGCCGGCAAGAGGAAGCCGTACAAAGCCCGCGTTGTCACTGGGTCCAGCGTGGCCGCCTCGGCTAACTCGCGGGGAAACGTATGCCGCCAAGCTTGTTCTCGTCGACTATCAGGGTTGGGTCAGTCATATTGCCGAGCGATCTTTTACTACGTAGCGGTTCGTCCGGTCTCTCGGTTTCGCAGACAAGCAAATGGGCGGCCAGGCCTAATGCGCTACGGAGTGGCCACGATGGTCATTTGTACGGATGTTCCGCCCATCAGCTCGAACGTCGGTCGGTAGAAGCCAGGCCGGTTCCCGGTAATGAACAGGACGCGCATGATCCCGGTGGCCGGGCGTCCATTTGGCTGCATGAGCTGGCCGGACTGAATGGGCCGGCCCTCGATGTCGATGGGGCTGAGCGCGTTCTGGCCACGCGCGCCCGGAGGCGCCGATCCGATGATGCCTCCGACGACGGTCCCGCCTTTGACCAGCAGACCTCCTGTGTACCGCGCAAAAAGCGCCCGGTCCGCCGGAGCGATGAAGACGCCGTCCATCGGCTTGCCGTCCGCGTCGAAGAGGAGGAAGTCTAACGGGATCGGCGCCAGGGTGTTCACCGGCACCCGTTGCCAGTTATTGTTGGAGGGCTGCGGGAAGAGGACGTT
>DASSXJ010000224.1 GCA_035703895.1 bacterium
TTGCTCACCCTTAGTGTACCCAGATGCGGGTCAAGGGCACGTGAAGCCCGGTCGAACCCTGTGTGAAAGGGCGGCTTCACCCAGCCTTCAACTGTGCTTCACCTCCGGTTAACTTTCGCGCCCTACTTTATAAATGGAAGACTGGGGGATGGTGGGATGGTCATGGGTCCGATCGAGTCGCGAGACGGGATCGAGGCGCCCTCGGACGGTTGGACGAGGTGGCGGGAGGACATCAGGGTGGCCGCGACGATCTTCGGCGTGCTGCTCCTGGTGTCGGTGGCGGCGGCGGTCTGTGTCAGACTGCTGCTGGGTATCTGACTAACGGACCCATGACAACCGGAGGTGGGACGTCACGTTCATGAAGAACCCCAGGGTGTGCTCGGGGAAGCGCATCGACTTTCACACGCATGCAAAGCTGTCGAAACGGCTCCCGTTCTCGCTGGACGCGTTTTGGTGGACGGTATCGCAGGCGCGGCAGACCGAACTCGACGCGTTCGTGCTGACCGAGCACTTTCATGCTCCGGACTTTTGGACCATGTATGACATTCTGTGCCAGACGCTGACGTATGACGATGGTGTGCTGCTCGTCGATGATCAGCTGCGCGTCCTGACCGGAGCGGAGCTAGGCGTGGCGGAGGGCTGCGACATCCTGCTGCTCGGCACGCTGGATCAGCTCGGGCGGTTCAGTCAGGGGCTGTGTGCCTCCCCCGTGACGGGCTACAAACCGCCCTTCGACGAAGCGTTGGAGGTCGCGCGGCGGCACGGCCTGCTGATGATCGGCGCGCACATGTACCGGTGCGGCAAGGAGCTCGCCAGGCTGGGGCAGGCGCGTCTCCGCAGGCTGGACGCCCTCGAGCTGAATGGCAAGGACTTCTTCAACGATGCCGCCGTCCGCGACGAGGCGCGACGGCTGAACCTGCCGGTGGTGGGGGGGAGTGACGCGCACGTGTGGCTTCAGGTGGGGATCAAGGCGACCGTGCTGCCGGTCCACGAGGTGACCCCGAGGACGGTCGCGCGGGCGCTCGCGATCGGCGAGACGGATGTCCACAGCCTCCCGTACGGACCCATGGCCGTGCAGATGAGCGGGGCGTTCAAACGGATGCTCAAGGCGCGGGTGGCGCAGGCGGCGTAGGCCAGACCGGCGTGGCGGGCATACCCGGTCCCCTCCGCGGCGTTCCTCCGAGTGAGGGGTGCGGGGGTTGTCATCTGGAGGGAGGAATCGCTCCAGCCCCCGGCGGAAGTCAGTAGCCCAGCGATTGGCGGGAGACACATATGCCGAGGAGGGCCGTATGAGCGACAAGGACAAACGCGACAGGGACGATGGCGACCGAGATCTTCGCGTGAAAGACAAGCGCGGACGAGAGGAATTCGAATTCTCGACGACGACCCGGGGATCCCAAGTCGCCGAGTATCTGAACCGGATCGCCGACGGATTGCGCCAAGGCGCGCTTACGCTCGGCGCGGGGGGACACGGGGTGCATCTGCAGCCCGGGGAAATGATCCGGCTCGAGATCGAGGCCGAGAGCAAGCCGGACAAGGGGACGGCGAGCCTGCAGCTCGAACTCTCCTGGAAAGTCGCGCACGAGACGCGCGAATCTCACGACGAGGCGCTCCTCATCGAGGCCGAAGTCCGCGCCCCGCAGCTCACCGCGTACACGCCGAAGATCAAAGACGCGTAGCGCCTGACGCGTCGAAGCCGGGACGGTCCGTCCGGGCGGGGTCCAGAGCGGGGGGGACATGAGCCGGCGCGTTGCCGATATCGAGAGCCTCACTCCCGATCTCCGCCGGATGGCGAGCCTGGTGCTGCACCAGCTGGAACAGGCGCTCTCCTGCTTCCACGCGGTCGATCTGACCCAGGCCGAAGAGGTCATCGAGCGCGATGACATGCTCGATAACTTCAACGTGTTTCTCGAGGGACGGTGTTACGACCTGGTGGCCGGTGGCCACCTGGACGCGCGGGGGATCCGGGTGGCCCGGTCGACCGCCAAGGTCGCCGCGAACTTGGAAAGGGCCGGGGATGCAGGCACGCACATCGCCAAGCGCGTCCGCCTGATCCACCGCGAGGGCGCTGAGCGGCTGCCCTTCGATTTTCCCGACGTGGAAGCGATCGCCCTCAGCGGCGTGACCGAGGCGACCCAGTCGTTTCTGGAAGGCGACCTGGATCTCGCCCGCCGGGCCTGCCTGCGCGAGCCCGAGCTCGATGCGTGTTACGTGGCGCGGCTGGAAGCGCTCGTCAAGCTGATGCAGGCCCACCCCGCCCAAATCCCCTACTTGGTCCAGGTCCTCTCCGTCCTCAAGTACCTGGAAAAAGTCGCCGATTATACCTTGAACATCGGCGAGCAGACCATCTACTGCGTGACCGGCCGGCGCCTGAAGTTTCCCCAGTTTCTGCAGCTCGAGCAGCTCACCGGCGAGGCGCGCATCGGGACGTACAATTTCCGGCCCTATTGGGATGGGATCAGCGGCGCGATCGTCGCCCGCGTCGAGGCACCGGAGACGCCGATGATCTACAAGGAAGGCTCCCGGCGGAAGATCGAGGAGGAAGCGACCAAGCTGGAGACCTGGCAACGCATCGCGCAGGACCTCACCCCGCGGGTCCTGGGGTCGGTGAGCGTGAAAGATCGTCAGGCCCTGCTGCGCGAGTATGTCGAAGGCGCGTTGCTGTCGGACCTCTACCTGTCATCGGCGCCGCGCGAGGTCAAGCTGCGGGCGACCCGCCGTGTGCTCGCGGCCGTGGAGTTCGTCTGGCAAACGACGCTGACCGCGACGCCTCCCGCGATCGATTACGTCGAGCAGATCCGCCAGCGGCTCCCGGATGCCTTTGTCCTCCATCTCCAACTCTGGGCGATCGCCAAAGCCGGGGTCCAAAACGGCCGGCGCATCGCCCCGCTCGGCACGCTGCTCGACCAGGCGATGCGCCTGCAGGCCGATCTCGCGCCACCGTTTTCAGTGTGGCTGCACGGGGATTTCAACGCCAACAACGTGATCTACAACCCCGAGACCGAGCAGATCAAGTTTATCGACGTCCACCGGTCGAAGCCCGGCGACTACGTCCAGGACGTCGGTGTCTTCCTGCTGTCCATGGTCCGCCGCCCCGACCTCAATGGGACGACCGAGGCGGATATCCAGGCCGTCAACGCGGTCGTCGAAGAGTTTGCCCGATCCTTCGCCCGCCGGCGGAACGATCTCGCCTTCGACCGGAGGCTCAAGCTCAGCCTCGCCCGTTCGTGCCTGACCTCGATCAGGATCGTGATCGATCCGGCGATGGCGGAACGGCTGCTGCTCCGCGGGATGACGCTCCTCGACGACCTGGTCCATGACGGGTAGGCTCCGCGTCGCCGTGGCCGGGATCCCCGGCGCCTGGTCGACGGAGCGGCTTAAGCGGGCACTCGAGGGGGTGGGCGCGGAGACGTTCGCCTTCAGCCTGGGGGAGTGCACCCTCAGCCTGGCCGAGGGTGCGGTGCTGCTGGGCGAGCAGGATTTGGGGACGCTGGACGGGGTGGTCGTCAAGAAGCTGGGCCGCTCCGGGGAGGCGGCGGCGCCCAGCCGCGTCCACCTGCTCCAGCAGCTCGAATTCCGCGGCGTCCGGGTGTTCAGCCCCTCCGCCGGGATCCGCGAGGTCAACGATCGGTATCAGATGACGCAGCGGCTGGCACAGGCGGGGCTTCCGCTCCCACGGACGGTCGTCACCGAGAGCGTCGAGGCGGCCACCGACGTCGTCGAGGACTGGGGGCGGGTGGTCGTCAAACCGTTGTACACATCCAAGGGTCGAGGGATGCTGCTGCTGGCACGCGAGGAAGCGTATCGTCTCAAACTCAAGCAGTGGCAGCGCCAGTGGCAGACCCCGTTCTATCTCCAAGAATATGTCCCGCACCCGGGGCGGGACATCGGCGTGGCCGTCCT
>DASSXJ010000225.1 GCA_035703895.1 bacterium
CGCGAGCACCGCGTACGGGTGCTCCATGTCCTTGTAGGGGACGATCACCAGCTTCGCGTAGCCGTTCTTGCTCTTAGGAAAACTCTTCACCATCTCCTGAAACTGCTGGAGCTGATCCGGCGACACCGGAGGCCGGTACGCCAGCACGATGTATCCGTGCTCGAGGCTGTGCACCCAAAACCCCTCGAGGAGGCCCTCGGGGTACACGCCCCTCGGCGCCGGGGTGGGGTAGTGGTCCCCGGATGCCGGGGGGTGTGCGCGGTACTTGATGTCGCTGCCCATTGGCACGTGGGTGTTTCCCTCGTACGGGACCCGCTCGCCCTGGAGGGTCGGCCCGCCCTGGGCGGCGGTCCGCGAGGAGAGCGCCCACCAGACACCCCCCGCGATGACGACGAGGGCGGCAACCCCAACGGACCACCAGATCCACGCGGGCTGCCGCCGGCGGCGGCCCCCCGGCCGTACGACCGTGCGCGCCTGCGCCGCGCGCTCAGGGACCGGCCTGCTCGGAGGCGGTGGGCTCGGCGGCGGAACGGATGGACCTTCGCGAGCTCGACGGCGTCGCTCGGCGCGTGAGAGATGCTTCATCTGAGTGTCGACACCACCAGGGAGTTCGGGTCGATGATGCCGCGGTCCTTCGAGGACCACGGCGTGCCGCCGGCGACGATCATGAAGCGTACTACTTTGTCGGCACCGTGCCGACGACGCCGTCTACGAACCAGTTCATCATCAACTGCGCGCTGTCGCCCAGGGCGCTGCCGGCCGCGATCCGCACCTTCCCGTTCTGGTCTTTGATCGGCCCGGCGAACTCGTTAAACTTCCCGGCGATCATCGCGGTCCGCTTCGCCATCACCATCGTCTTGAGTGCGGCGGGAACCATGGGCCCAATCGGCGCGATGTCCACGACCTTCCTGTCCATCCCCCACCAGACGTCCTCTCCCGCAAACGTCCCGGCCTCCACCTTTTTGGCGAAGTACAGGTACATCGGGCCCCAGTCCCACACGGGCGCGGTGAGAAATGTCTTCGGTCCAAACTTGCTCATGTCGGAGTTGTATCCGACGGCGTACTTGCCGTGGGCGGCGGCCGCCTGGATCGCGGCAGGCGAGTCCTGGTGCTGCGCGAGGACGTCCGCGCCGATGCTGAGCAGGCTCTCCGCGGCCTCCTTCTCTTGGCCGGGATCGTACCAGGTGTTGGACCAGACCACGTGAACGGTGGCTTTGGGGTTCGTGGCTCGGACCCCGAGGGTGAACGCATTGATCCCGCGGACCACCTCGGGGATGGGGTGGGCGGCGACGTAGCCGATAATGTTCGACTTGGTCATCGATCCGGCCACCAGCCCGGTCAGGTAGCGCGGCTGCTCGATTCGCCCGAACGCCGTCGCGAGGTTCTTCGCCCGCTTGAACCCTGAGATGTGCACGAACGCGACGTTCGGAAACTCTCCGGCCACCTTCACCATCGGATCCATGTAGCCAAACGACGTCCCGACGATCAGCCTGTACCCCTTGCGCGCCAGGTCGGTGAAGACCCGCTCCGAGTCGGCCCCCTCGGGCACGCTCTCCACCTTGGTGGTGGCGACATTGGCATGGCCCTCTAGATAGCGGCGGCCTTGGTCGTGTGCGAACGTCCATCCGGCGTCGGCCACGGGGCCGACGTAGACAAACCCGACCTTGAGCTTTTCCGCCCCCGGGGCCGGCCCCAAACCCAGGGTGACTGCCAGCATCCCGGCGAGGAGCACACCGCTCAACCGCCCCCACCTGCTCACGCGCATCCCTCCTCAACTCTTTGGTGATCGCACTTGCTCTCGCCTACCGATTTCGCGTCAGCGCCGGGGGTCACCTCTGATATCAGCCCGTTCGACTGTAGGGAACGCTCAGCGCCGCGGGAGTCCCCAGCCGTTTTCGGGCCGTCTCCTGGGTGGCGATCACGAGCACGACGATGGTGAAGACGTACGGGGCCATCAGCAGGAGGTACGTGGGCAGGCTGGTCCCCGTGGCCTGAATGTGGAGTTGGAGCGCGTTCACCCCGCCGAAGAGGTAGGCGCCCACGACCGCCCGGAGGGGATCCCAGGTGGCGAAGATCACGAGGGCCAGGGCGATCCACCCGCGTCCCGCGGTCATGTTCTCGATCCACATGCTCGTGTACGCGGTCGACAGGAATGTCCCGCCGAGCCCGGCCAGTACTCCCCCGGCGATCACGCACGCGTACCGGACGCGCGCCACGTCGACGCCCATCGCGTCGGCGGCCTCGGGCTGCTCGCCGACCGCTCGAATCTCCAGGCCCCACCGGGTTCGATACAGCACGTACCAGGCCACGGGGACGGCGGCGTAGCTCAGGTAGACGAGGGGGTCCTGCTGGAACAGGACCGGGCCGAGCACGGGGATCTGGGCAAACAGGGGGATCGGGGCCGACTGGAACCCCGACCCCGGCACACCGACGTAGCCCCTCCCTAGGAATGCCGACATGCCTGTGGCAAAAATGGTGAGCGCGAGCCCGCTGGCGACCTGGTTCGCGCGTAGCGTCACGCTCAAAAACGCGTGAATCACGCTGAGGCATCCCCCAGCCGCCGCTGCCGCGGCCGCGCCGATCCACGGGTTACTCGTCCGAGCGGTGACGGCGAACCCGGCCAGGGCACTCGCGAGCATCATCCCTTCAACCCCGAGGTTGAGCACCCCGGCGCGCTCGGCGAAGATTTCGCCAAGCGTGGCGAACAGCACCGGCGTCCCCGCGCGGACGGCTGCTGCGAGCACGGCGGCCGTCACCGGGCTCACCGGACCGCCCCCGATCCGGTCGAGATCGGCGCGACCCGCCGCCGTCCGATCGCCACCCGGTATCCGGCCAGCACCTCCCCGCCCAGCACGAAGAAGAAGATCAGCCCCTGCAGCATGTTCACCACCGCGATCGGGAGCCCGAGCGAAATCTGCAGAGAGTCACCGCCCAGATAGAGCCCCCCTAGCAGCACTGCGACGATCACCACCGCGACGGGGTTCAGCTTTGCCAGCCAGGCGACGATGATCGCGGTATAGCCGTAGCCGGGAGAGAGGCCTCGCTGCAGCCGGCCGGCGATCGCCGACGCCTCGCCGACGCCGGCGAGTCCGGCGAGGGCGCCCGCGATGCCCATGATGAGCAGGGTATGCCGCACGAGACTCATCCCCGTGTACCGAGCCGCCCGTGGATTGTCCCCGATCACCCTGACCTCGAGCCCCCAGCGGGTCCGGTAGAGGGCGACGGTCACGATCACCACCGCGACAAGCGCGAGGAGGAGACCCAGATGTACGCGGGTCCCCGGAATGATGAACGGCAGGCGCGCGCCCTGTGGAAACGTCGCCGAGAGCGGGAACCCGCGGCTGGCCGGATCCTTCCACGGACCGTAGATGAGGTGGTCTACGAACAGCAACGCGATGTAGTTCATCAGAAGCGTCGTGATGGTCTCGTTCACGTCGAGCCAGGCGCGCAACGCTCCGGCCGCGAGCGCCCACAACGCGCCGGCGACCATCCCCGCCACGACCACCGCGAGCATGGCCACCGCGGAATGGCCGATCGGGGTGAACAGCGCCATCCAAGCCGCGCCGATCGCGCCGAGCTGGAGCTGGCCTTCGGCCCCAATGTTCCAGAGTTTCATCCGGGCGGGGAGGAGCACCGCCAATCCTGTCAGGATGAGGGGGGTGGCTTTGACCAGCGTCTCCCCAATCCCGAACCCGCTGCCGAACGGCTCGCCCAAGAGGTCCGCATACGCCGCCAGCGGGTTCACCCCGGCGAGCCACAATACCACCGCGCCCGCGGCGAGCGCCAAGGCGATCGAGAGCAGGGGGATCGCAAACGAGGCCCACGGATGCGGGGCCTCGCGCCGCTCAAGCGCGATCATCGCATGCCAGATCCCGGCCGGCCGGCCGCACCCCGGTCATCATGAGGCCGAGGGTCTCCACGCTCACCCGATCGGTCGGGACGGTCCCCACCACCTCACCGGCGTAGAGCACCGCGATCCGATCGGACAGCAGCAGGATCTCGTCCAGATCTTCGGAGAGGAGCAGGATCGCCGCCCCGGCGCGGCGCTGATTCATCAGCAGCCGGTGCACCGTCTCCGTGGCTCCGACGTCGAGGCCGCGGGTCGGATGAAACGCCAGCACGAGCCGCGGGTGTGCCCCGATCTCTCGGGCGAGGATCAGCCGCTGGAGATTCCCCCCCGACAACGTCCGGACAGGGGCCGCCGAGCTTGCCGTCTGGATGCCGAACTCAGCGATGAGCCGGCGGGCCTCGTCCTGCATCGCCCGCCGATCGAGGAAGGGGCCCCGCCCGAACGCGGGATCCCGATATTTATTGAGAAGCAGATTGTCCGCCACACTCAGATTTGGCGCGACGCCCGTGCCCAGCCGGTCCTCGGGCACGTGTCCGACACCGCAGTTGCGGACCTCGAGGGCGGAGGCCCGCGTGCGATCCCGGCCGTTGATCCGCACCCGACCGCCGGTCGGCGGGCGCAACCCCGCGATGACCTCGCCCAGTTCTCGCTGGCCGTTCCCGGCGACGCCAGCGACCCCGAGGATCTCCCCGCCTCGGACCGCGAGCGAGACGCCTCGAAGGGCGGGGAGGCCCTGGTCGTTCAACGCAGAGAGATCGTCCACCGCCAGCACCTCAGGTCCAGGGGGAACTGGCCCGCGCTGGACCTGATCGAACGCCTCGCGGCCGACCATGAGGCGCGCGAGCGCGGGGGCCGTAGTCGCCGCCGCGGGAAGGCTCTCGACCCGCCTCCCGCTCCGGAGTACGGTGACGCGGTCGGCGACTGCCATGACCTCGGACAACTTATGTGTGATGATCACGACCGCCCGGCCCTCGGCAGCGAGTCGACGGAGGGCGGTGAAGAGGTGGCGCACCTCCTGGGGGGTGAGCACCGCGGTCGGCTCGTCGAGGATCAGGATCTCGGCGCCCCGGGCGAGCAGTTTCAGGATCTCGACGCGCTGCTGTTCGCCGACGCTCAACTGCCACACGCGCGCAGCCGGCTCGACGGCCATCCCGTACCGCGCGGCCAGCGCGCGGATGCGCTCGGCCGCGTCCCGGTAGTCGAGCCGGAGCCCGGCGCGCGGCAAACTGAGGAGCATGTTCTCCGTCACGGACAGCGAAGGGACGAGCATGAACTGTTGGAACACCATCCCGACGCCGCGGGCCAGGGCATCCCTGGGGGAGCGAAGCCGAACCGGCGTGCCGTGGAGCCGGATCTCCCCCGCATCGGGTTGATAGAAGCCGTAGAGGATCTTCATCAGCGTCGACTTGCCCGCGCCGTTCTCGCCCAGCAGCACGTGAATCTCCCCTGCGGCAAGGTCGAAGTCCACGGCATCGTTGGCGAGGACCCCCGGGAACCGCTTGGTGATCGCCCGCATCGCGACCATCGGAGAGGGTTGCGCCATATGGGGGTGCGGTCTTCTGTGGCGCAGATTTCATCTCCTCGTGAGGGACGGGGGCCGGGCAGGAACGCCTTCCGGGACTAGGGAACCCTAGGCGTGATCAGCCCAGTCGTTTCCCTCGTATAGAAATTGGGTGATCTCATGGGGAGGGGTAGACCGTGGACGACATGCGTGGAAGCCTGAGCCGCCGTCAATTGATTGCCGGTGGTCTCGCCTTGGGCGGAGGCTTTGCTGCGCTGGAGGCGCTGGAGCACGGACGGTTGGTGATCCCGGCGGCCGCAGCGGCGGCAGCGCAGCCGAAGCGGGGCGGGACCCTGGTGGCCGCCCAGGAGGTCGATCCGGTCGGCCTGGATCCTCATACGAGCTCCAACTTCTCGGCGCTCCAAGGATACGAACACATCTACGAAAGCCTCACCGGCTACGATGAAAAGACGAACGTCGTGCCGGCTCTGGCCGAAAAGTGGGAGATCAGCAATGGTGGCAAGACCTACAACTTCCACCTCCGGCCGAACGTGAAGTTCCACAACGGCCAGGCGATGACTGCGGACGACGTCAAGTACAGCATCGACCGCGTGATCGATCCAAAAACGGCCTCCCCCTGGCGCAGCTGGTTCGACTCGGTCCAGGAGGTCAAGATCGTCGACCCGATGACCATCCAGATCAACCTGAAGGACCCGTATCCG
>DASSXJ010000226.1 GCA_035703895.1 bacterium
GGCCTTGACCATCGGCACGAACTCGCGCTCGATCTGGGAGACCGGGAAGGCGCTCTCGGGCAACGGCTGCACGTAACCGCTGTCGACGTAGAGGGGGAGCCACCCGTAGAAGAGGTTGACGACGTCGGGGCCCTGCCCGGCCGGGACCGCGCTCGCGACCTTCTGATTGTAGGAATCGTACGGAAACGTCTCCTGCACGACATGGATCCCGGGGTTTTGCGCTTCGAACTGCTTGATGAGGACGTCCATGAGCTTGACCTTACTCTCGAAGAAGTACTGCCAGTAGGTCACCGTAGCGCGCGGCTGCGCGTGGGCGATCGGAAGCCCGATCACCAGCGCTGCGGCGCAGACGAGGAACGCTGCTCGAGCCATCTGCCGCATGGCGATCCCTCCTCTCGGAACGTACACGCTCACTATTCTACCGTCAAATCACGCATCCCGGTGCGCTGGGTGCGTGCCCGGCGTGCCGCCGCCACCCGCTCCCGTACACCCCGGCTCGCCGCGCGGCTTGCCGCCAGCCCCGCGCGCGCGGCAGCCAGCATCCTCTCGATCGCTTCCGCGCCCGGTCCGCCGGGAATGTTCCGCCGGGAGACGAAGTGCTGAGCATCCACCGCCCGGGCGATGACCTCTGCGGGGAGCCGGACCGTGCGGCCGCTGGTCGCGTGGACCGCCGCTTCCAGCTCCGTCGGTCCGACTCCGACGAGCCCGAGACCCTGTCCCCGGCGTTCCGCGACCAGGTGGGTCACTGCGGCATGCGCCTCTGGGAAGTGGAGCCCGCCGTCGCGCACCAGGGTATCGGCCAGTTCTGTGCTGGTCGCGAAGGTGCCTCGGAGCGCCGGTGCCCAGGCGTCGGGCCGGATCTTCGCCGCGGCCACGACCTCGCCGAGCAGCCTGACCGTTCCGCCGAGGGAGCGGTGGGCGTCGGTGAGCGGCGGGATCAAGTTGTCAACGGGATCGTTGACATCCCCGAACGGCACGTTGTGCGCCGAAGCCCAGATCTCCTGGGACGTCCCGAGGAGGCGGCTGAGGTCGCTCCGCACGTGTTCGAGGGCCACCGGGTTGCGCTTTTGGGGCATGATGCTGCTGATCTGCAGGAACCCCGGAGCGAGCTCCAGCGCGCCGATCTCCGAGCTCGCCCACAGGATGAGGTCCTGCACGATGCGGCTGAGGCTTGTCGCCAGGACCCCGTGGCACCCCGCCAGTTCCCCGACGTGGTCGGCAGCCGACACCGCGTCGTAGCTGTTGTCGACCAGGCCTTGAAATCCCAGTAGCGAGGCGGTGTAGGCTCGATCGATCGGGAACCCTGTAGTCGTGAGCGCCCCCGCGCCCATCGGCGAACGGTCGAGGCGGTCGAGCGCGGCGCGGTACCGATCGACGCACCGGCCGATCACGGCCTCGGCGGCCAGTAGATAGTGCGCCACCGTGGTCGGCTGGGCGTGCTGGTGATGCGTGTGCGCCATCATCACCGCGGTCCGATGCCGGGCGGCTTGATCGAGCACGGCGTCGCGCAGGTCGTCGAGGGCATCGATGAGGTCCAGCACCTGGTCGCGCAGCATCAGCCGAGCCAGCGTCGCCCATGTGTCGTTCCGGCTGAGCGCCACGCGGAAGTCACCCGCACCGCCGGTCGCCGCGGCGACGCGCTCTTCGATGACGAAGTACAGATCTTCGAACCGTGGGTCGTACGGAGGCAGACGCTCGGCGGTGATCGCCGTGAGGGCGCGCACGGTCGACTCGGCCGCCTCGCGGCTGAGGATCCGTTGCCGGCCAAGCATCAGCGTGTGCGCCACCAGGATCTCGATCAGATACGGGAGTTCCTCGCGGCATGCAAACGTGTAGCGTGGAGCCAGGACATGCTCGACATATCGCGGATCGCGTTGCATCGGCGGGTGCTTCGGGAGGAGGACGAGGTTCTCCTCGCTTCGTACGTACTTGGAAGATCGTGTGATCACTGGAGGTGCGGGGCATGGCCCTCGTTGACGGAGCGTTCGTCGCCTACTTGGAAGGGCTCATACCTGCGAGACCCCCGGTCCTCCAGGAGATGGAGGCGTACGCTCGCGCCCATCGGTTTCCGATCGTCGGCCCGGTGGTGGGGCAGTTGTTCTACCTCCTCACCCGGGCCAGCGGCGCGCGGAGGGTCTTTGAACTGGGCTCGGGATACGGATACTCTACCGCGTGGTTCGGCATGGGCGTCCGCGACAATGGAGGCGGCGAAGTCTTCCACGTGGTGTGGGACGACGCGCTGTCGCAGTCCGCCCGCGGCCACCTGGAGCGGTTGGGGCTCGTCTCGATCGTCCGCTTTCGCGTGGGTGAGGCGGTCGCGACGCTCCGAGCGGAAGATGGCCGATTCGACATCATCTTCAGCGACATCAACAAGGAGGGATACCCTGCCTCGCTCCCGGTCATCAAGCAGCGGCTCAAACCCGGGGGTCTGCTCTTGGTGGACAACATGTTTTGGAACGGGAAGGTCGTGGATCGCCGTGTCACCGATGCGGACACGGAGGCGATCCGGACGTTCACGCGTGCCGTCTTCGACGATCCGGAGTTTGTGAGCACGATCGT
>DASSXJ010000227.1 GCA_035703895.1 bacterium
CCCGGAGGTCTAAGCCATCCTGAGTTCGATGAAGGGGGAAATAAGGCGTTTCTCAGTTTGGCACAAGAACCGGATAGACTTTCCGCCCGGCTTGCCGTACTGTCGAGACAGGAGGATCGACGATGGCACGGGCGTTGAGTACGCAACAGCAAATCGGACGGGGATCCGAGGATGTGTACTGGCGGTCCACGTTGGCCAGAGATCCCGCGGCCGACGGGATGTTCGTCTACGCGGTCCGCTCCACCGGAATCTACTGCCGGCCGTCCTGCCCGTCGCGCAAGCCCGGGCGCAACAATGTGCAGTTCTTTCGGGCGCCCGAAGCGGCGGAGCGGGCGGGGTTCCGCGCGTGCCGGCGATGCCGCCCTCGTGATGCCGCTCAGGCGGATCCGCGGCTCGACGTCGTCCGGCAGGCATGCCACTACCTCGATGAGCACAAGGATGACCGGCTCTCGCTCACGGATCTCGGGAGGCGTGTGGGGGTGAGCCCGCACCGGCTGCTGCGGACGTTTAAGCGGATCGTAGGGATCACGCCCCGCGAGTACGCGGAAGCCCACCGGCTGGACCGGCTCAAAGGAAGGCTGAGAGAGGGGGACTCTGTGACACGGGCTCTATACGATGCGGGATACGGATCCAGCAGCCGCTTGTACGAGCGCGCGCAGGCTCGCCTGGGGATGACCCCGGGGGTCTACCGTCGCGGCGGCCAGGGCATGCGCATCGAGTATGCCATCGCGGACTGCCCGCTCGGCCGCCTCCTCGTGGCGGCGACGGAACGGGGCGTCTGCGCGGTGTACTTCGGGGACACCGACCGCGCGCTCGAGGGGTCCCTTTCGCGCGAGTATCCCTCTGCCGAGATCCGCCGGGGGGAGAACGGCGCCGCGCGCTGGATCGGCGCGATCCTCCGACACCTCGAGGGCAAGCAGCCGCACCTCGACCTGCCGACGGACGTCAAGGCAACGGCGTTTCAGCAGAGGGTCTGGCAGCAACTGCGGGCGATCCCGTACGGTGAAACTCGCACGTACCGAGAGATCGCGGAACGCATAGGGGCCCCGCGGGCGGCGCGGGCGGTCGGTCGCGCCTGCGCAACGAACCCGGTCTCGGTGGTGGTGCCGTGCCATCGAGCGGTGAGGGAAGATGGCGGACTCGGCGGATACCGCTGGGGGATGAATCGAAAGGAACACCTGCTGGCCCACGAGCGGGCCATGGTGGGCGCGGAAGCGGTACCGAGGTCCGCCGGCTAACCCCGCCCTTCCCCCTCTCGGAGAGGGATCCCCGCTTTCTCCATATCGTATTGCCGCGGACCGGCCACAGCCGTGGGCGCGTCCCCGTGGAGGTGCGTGCGGAACCACGACACCAGGTGTCGGAGCTGCGCGATTCGATGCTTGGGCTGTCCGGACTGAGAGAGCCCATGGCTCTCACCGGGGAACCGGACCAGCAGCGTCGGGGTGCCCTGCTTTTTGAGCGCGACGAAGAGTTGTTCCGCCTGATCGATCGGGCAGCGCAAGTCGTTCTCGCCATGGAGGATCAACAGGGGCGTCCGCATCTGGCGCACGTAGGTAATAGGCGACCGCTCGAGATAAAAGGCGGCTGATTCCCACGGGTCACCGGGGAATTCCCAGAGTCCGTTCTGGTACGCGATGTCGGAGGTGCCCCACTGGCTGTAGCGGTTGCAGGTGCTTCGTAGGGCCACCGCGGCCCGGAAACGCTGCGTGTGCCCCACAATCCAGTTCGTCATGAACCCCCCATAGCTGCCTCCGGCGACCCCGAGCCGGCCCGGATCGATCCAGTCGTACGTCGCCAGCGCGTAATCCAGTGCACGCATGAGATCTTCATAATCCTTTCCACCCCAGTCGTGGTGGGTCGCGGAAGCGAAAGCCTGGCCGTACCCTTGACTCCCTCGAGGGTTGGTAAAGAGCACGCCATAGCCTTCGGCGCAGAGCAGCTGGAATTCATGAACGAAGGTGTTCCCGTATGCGCTGTGCGGACCACCGTGGATCATCAGGACCGTCGGACCCCGGCCGCCCTTTCCAATGCCGGCCGGCTTCATCGCCCACCCCTCGATGGGCCACCCGTCCGCTCCGGAACATTGGAAGCGCTCCGGGGCGGTGAGGGCCAGCGTGTCAAGCAGGGGGGCGTTCCATGCGGTGAGACGGCGGAGGGTCTGTGCGCCGGCACCGCTCAGGGCGGCGACCGCCACCTCGCCCGGCATGAGCGGATCGCCTTCGATACACGCAACCCGCCTGGCGGCACGGTCGAGCGTGCACCCAACCACATCGTGCTCCCCACGCGTCTCGAGACGGACGGCACCGTCCGGCACCGAGCTGGATGCGATCTGCGTGTTCCCCCCGTCTGCCGCCAAGAAATACAGTCGACCGCCGTCCGGCGCCCACGTGAGCCCACCGGAGGTCGGCTGCGCCCGGATGTCGGAGCCGAGGTGGTGCCCGACACTTCGATCGTACCCGCGAGTCAGGCAGACAGGTGCCCCACCGGCCGCAGGGACGGTCCAGATCCCCAGATGCGTGGCATCCCAGCAGGCGTTGTCGTGCCCAATGTACGCAAGGTGTGTGCCGTCCGGGGACCACGAGGGGAACTGAACCGGCCCCAGGCCCCGCGTGACCCGGCGCGGCGGTGCGGCGCCGTCGACAGGGACGACCCAGACGTCGCTCGTGTTCGCCAGGTCCGCATCCGGCGACGCGTTTCCCGCATACGCGAGGTGCGTCCCATCCGGGGACCACGACGGCGCGAGGTGATCGTGTTCGCCCTCGGTCACTTGCCGGATCGCGCCGCCGTCCGCCCGCACGATGAACACCTGCTTCCAGCGGCCGTCCCAGAGACCTTCGCCGTCCTGCTTGTAGCGCAGCCTGGAGATCACCCGGACATCGCTCTCCTGGCGCGACCCCTCCGCGCCGAGCTTGCCGACGAACGCAATCCATTGGCTATCGGGAGACCACGCGAGGTCCGAGGGGGAACAGGCATCAGAGGTGAGGGCGTGGGCTTCGCCTCCGCCGGTGGGGATGACCCACACCTGCTTGGTGCCGCCGCGCTCTGAGACGAACGCGATTCGAGTGCCGTCCGGAGACCAGCGCGGGCCGGTATCCCGCCCCGGCGCGGTCGTGAGCTGCCACGGCATGCCGCGCTCGAAGGGAACGATCCAGAGGTTGGTGCGGTACCCATTGGCCTCGGTGTCAACGGTTGTCACCGTGCAGACCACGTGTGCTCCGTCTGGGGCCATCTGTGGGTCGTCTGCGATCTTCAGCGCGAGCAGGTCTTCGAGGGTGATCGGCCGCTTGCTTGAGGAGTCCACCTCGATGTTTTCCCCGTGACGCAGACCTTCACCTCCGGCAGCCGCCGTGCCGCGGTCTCCCGTCTAAACAGGGGAAGTTCTGGGCAAGATTTCTTAGGTAGGTATCATCGTTCCCGCATCCTGAGGGGGCTTGGACAGACCAGAACATGACCCACTCTCCGCTCCTCATCAAGTTTACAGCCGTCAGCCTCGTCGTCACGGCGATCATTGCGGCCGGGCTTGGGTGGGTTGTCGGCAATCATATGGTCAACAGCGCGGTGCAGGACGCCATCCGGACGTCCATCGAGGTCGTACAGGACGTCATCACGCCACAGGTCACCGCCGATGACTTCGGACCCCCCACCCCCGGCCGCATCGAGGCTTGGCGGCAGCGGCTCCGCGGCATCCTGGGGCGGACGGATATCGTGCGTGTAAAGGTCTGGAACGCCTCAGGCCAGGTCGTGTATTCGGACAAACCCGCACTCATCGGGCGGGTCTTCCCGCTCGCGGATGAAGAGGATCTGCGCCAGACGCTCGTGGCGGGCCGCGTGACGAGCGATCTCACCTCACTCGGGAAGATGGAGAATCAAAGCGAGCGCCCCTACGGCCGCCTGATGGAGATCTACACGCCGGTCGTGCTGCCGGGCTCGCACGAGATCATCGGGGCGTACGAAGTCTACCGGACGGTGGGCCCGCTGCAGGCGCAGATCGCCGATATCAGGAAGTTTGTCTGGGAAGCGTGGGCGGGCGCGTTCACGCTTCTCTATCTCTCGATGTTCTTCTTCATCAACCGGGCGGGAGGGCAGTTGATCCAGCAGCGGGAGGATCTGCACCGCGCCTTCGTGGGAACTGTACGGGCGCTGGTGAGCGCGGTGGACTTCAAGGACTCGTATACGGCGAGCCACTCGTCGCTTGTCGCCGAATACGCGGCGATGACGGCCCGGATGCTCGGCCTGAACAGCGAGGAGATCGAGGATATCCGGATGGCCGCGTACCTCCATGACCTCGGCAAGATCGGCGTCCCCGATGCCGTTCTGCGAAAGCCGGCCGCGCTGACCCCGGAGGAAGGCCGGCAGATGCGCCGGCATCCCGCGATCGCCGCCCACATCCTAGAGGACGTCCCGTTCTCGCGCCGGATTAAGTCGGCCGTTCGACACAACCACGAGCGCTGGGACGGCACCGGCTATCCCGACGGCCTTAGGGGCGAGGAGATCCCGATTGAGGCCCGCATCCTCAGCGTTGCGGACGCGTATGAGGCGATGACCTCCAACCGGCCTTACCGCACCACTCTGGACCATGCGTCCGCCATTGCGGAGCTCCGGCGGCATGTCCGCACCCAGTTCGATCCCCGGGTCGTGAACGCGTTCGTGCAGGCGCTCGAGCACGAGCAGGCCGGCGCCAGAGTCAGGGAGCCCGCTCCAACGGTCCGGGCCAACCCCCACCACGCCATCTAAGCATCGGCCGCGGTCCAACTCGGAGCCGGCGTCCTCCGACGCGCCCGACGCGCTGCCTCGGTTGCCCCGGCTCGACTCATCTGGTACCATAGAATCCGGCATGCCGGTGATCTGCGACCCCAGACAGCGTCCCCGCGAGTGCATCTGTCCTCGGCGGAGGTAGTCCGCCTCCGCTTCCACGCGTCATTCATTTCTCACAACCTAGGAGGACCAGATGAAGGCCGAAGCGCCTCGCATTGGCGTTGTCTATGAGCATCCCGCATGGTTCGCCCCGCTGTTTGCTGAACTCGACCGGCGGGGAATCCGGTACGACCGAATCGACATGAGCGCACACACCTTTGACCCAGACCGCGGGGCTGTGCCGTGGTCTCTGGTGCTGAACCGCATGAGCCCGTCGGCATACTTGCGAGGCCATGAGCAGGCCATCGCCTATACGCGCGAGTTCCTACGCCACCTCGAAGGGGCGGGCGTCGATGTCGTCAACGGGTCGGAGGCGTTCGCGCTGGAAACCTCGAAGGTCGCGCAGTACCTGCTGCTCCGGCGCCTCGGCCTGCCCGTCCCGCGGGCCCGGGCCATCAACCACCCGTCGCAGGCGGCGGCCGCGGCCGAGGACTTGAGCTACCCCGTCATCGTAAAGCCCAACATCGGAGGGAGCGGGGCCGGCATGCAGCGGTTCGATACGCCTGAGGCCCTCCGAGCCGCGGCGGAGTCGGGCGCGCTGTCGCTCGGGATCGACCACGTCGCGCTCGTCCAGGAGTTTCTGACGCCGCGGG